>DATNPP010000208.1:0-6286 GCA_036703175.1 Oscillatoriaceae cyanobacterium | reverse complement strand
CTCTCCCGCCCTCCGGGGGAGAGGGCAATGCTAAAAGCGCATCGCGGCGGCGCGCGCGCTGAAGTAAAGCTCTTTGGCGGCGGCTTCGGGCAACATGGCGACTTTCTCCAGGCTTTCAAGCGCCGTTTCGAGCTGGTGCATCAGCAAGCCGTCGTCCGAGTCCTCGGTGATGCGCACGGCGTTTTTGAGCAGCGCGAGCGTCTTTTCCGTCTCGCCATCCGCGCGTGCTTCGAGCGCGCGCTCGACGAGCAAGAAGGCCTGCATCGCGGCCACGTAGCGCAGCACTTCGAAGTTGACGGTCGCCGGATCCGCGCCGACGCGCGCTTCGATGTCGACCGCCGCCCGTACCGCCTGCGGCGCCGGACCGGCCGCCGTGTACGACAGGTCCACCCCGGCGAGCCGACACTCGCCCGCCGCACGCGGCGGCACGCGCAATTCGGCGAGCAAATAGCATGGGCGTCCGGCGGGCAGCGAGCCCAGCGCCAGAATCGCGTCGCGCTCCGTGGGCTGCGACGGCAACCAGTGGGCGATCGTCGGAAAGACCTGGAAGAGCCGGCGCGCCGAGAGGCCGCGCGTGAACCGCAGGTGCAACCGCAGATCGAGAAAGGCCAGCTCCTGCAGGTGCTCCATTTCCTGTGCGACTAGCGCGGGAAGATCCGCCGGGCGCGGCACGTAAACGGCGCTGCCCCGCCCCGCTTCGGCCAGGCGCACGAGCCCGAACGGGCTCCAATCGGTGCCGAGGCCGAACGCGCTGACGCCGATGTGTTGCTCGGCAAACACGCGCGCCAGCGCCTCCGTCTCGAACTCCTGCGTGATCGGCGACGCCGTGAGCACCACCATGCGGTTCACGCGGCCGGGCGCCAGGTTCTTCTTGAGCTCCTCGCCGCCGAGCTTGAGGCCCTCCAGCACCGTCGCGCGGCCGGGCATGGCGTGGCTGTCGAGAAAGGCCACCATGCGCTTCAGCTTGGCGCCCGCCCCGGCCTCCGCCGGCAGCAGCAGCTTGGCGCGATCGCCGAAAACCACCAGCGACACGATGTCGTCCGGACGCAGCGCCTCGGCGAGCGCCCCGAGCGCCCGTTGCACCCACGCCAAACGGTTCTCGGACTCGATCGCCTGGCTGCGGTCCACGACGATCGTCAAATTGAGCCCCGCGCGCCCCGCCACGCGGCTGGGGATCGCCTTGAGCAACACGTACGCCAGGCTTTCGGTCTGTTCCGGCAGAGGCTGCCGAGCGAGCAGCGCCTGCAGCTGAATCATGGCGTGGCCTCGGGCGGCGGGGTCGCCAGCGGCTCGGCGCCCGGAAAGTCGAAGAAGGTCGGCCGCGGCTTCGGGGTCGGGCTCGGCGCGCCTTCTTGAATCAGCGACGGCGTCTCGACCGGCAGCGGCGTCGGCACGGCCGCCGGCGGGCCGCCTTCGGGATACGTCGGCAGCAGGTATTGCGGCGCCGAAGGTTGCAAGCCGCTCGGCGTGATCAGCGGCACGCCGGGGCTCGGCGAGCCCGAGGGCGTCACGGACGGCCGTGGCGTGGGCGGCGGCGGAATGTCCGAGGCGTCCAGGTTCAAGCGGGCGCGCAGGTCGTCGTTGAAGGTCTTGACGCGCGGGGCGATCGAGTCGCTGTCGAGACGCTCCGGATGCGCGATGTCCAGCTCCTCGAGCGCCCAGCGGCCGAGGTTGTAGAGGCCGTAGCTGGCGATCGCCACCCCCACCAGGCTCAGCGTGAAGGTGCGCCAGTCGCTCGCGTTCTCCTTCGACGCCTGCGTGGGGCTCGTGAAAGGCGCAAACGTGCCGCTGCCGAGAAAGTTCTGATAGAACAGCACCGCCCCCAGCGGCACGCCGACCACGCCGGTGCCGATCCAGATCGCGTAGTCGCGATTGCGCTCGCCGAGCCAAAAACGCGTGAGCGAAGGGTCGTTCATCAACTCGACGAAGTCGACGTCGTAAATCGTGTCCGGCCCCTGGCGCAGCGTGTAGCCCTGGCCTTTGCTGCCGGGATCGTAGATCAACCGGTGGTCCTGGTACTCGGCGATGCGCTTCTGCTTGGAGGCCGCGCTTTCGGGCACGTCGGCCCAACCCGGCTGGGCCAGGGGCTCCAGGACGAGCGGAAGGCAAATCAGGCTGAGAGCGAGCGCGGCAGCGCGGTTCAAGGAAGGCCTCCTGGCGGAATATTCGAGTATAGGGAAGCGCCCAGGCAGCGTCAACCGCGTCGCGATTTCGATCTAAGGTTAAAGGCGTATTAAATCTATTGGAAATCTTTGATTGTTAAATTCCTGTTCGTTGCGGCGACTTGGTAAGATGGCGAGCAACAGTTACTGGAGGACATTCCCATGATCGAGACCGCCCCCACCATCACCCTGGACGTCCACACCGCCGCGCCCGAGTGGCGCCGCCGGCTGCGCGCGCAGGCGATGACGGCCGTGTTGCCGGGTGGTCTGGCGCTCGAGGAGGGGGACGACGAGGTGAGCTACCGCCTCGAGACGCCGTCCGCGTGGACGATGCGCGAGGTGCCGGGCGGCTGGTGCCTCGAAGCCGCCGACGGCCAGCGCTTGACGATCGCCGACGGCGCGCTGACGCTCACGATCGCGAAGTAACGCGCTTCGGCGTTTTAGAAAACTTCAAACGACGGCACGGCGACGGATGCTACAATGGTCGCCGTTCTCGCTTGCTCGTTAAACGCCTGAGGAACTCCCGCGCGTGCGCCCTTCCGCTCTCACTCCGCGCTGGCCGGCGATCGCCGCCTCGTTGCTCGCCGTGCTGGCCGTCGGCGTCGGTGTTTACTATTGGGTCGGCAACCGCGCGCCCGCGCGCAACGTCGAGCTCTACTACGCGGATCCGCAGGGCATGTTCCTGGTGCCGGTCGACCGCCCGCTGACGCTGCCGCAAGCGCCTGCGGAATGGGCGCAGGCCGTGGTCGCCGCGTTGCGGACGCCGCCGCGCAAGGGCCTCGTTTCGCCCGTGACGCCGGACGTCAAGCTGCTCGAAGCGAGCTACGCGGCGCCGGATTGGCAGCTCAAGGTCCAGGTCGGTGAGAACTTCGGCACCACGAGCGAGCGCCTGGTCGCCGGTAGCCTGGTGCGCAGCTTTTTGGCCTCGTATCCCGGCTCGAAAGAGGTCACGCTGCGCCTCGTGGGCGCGAGCGGGCAAGAATTCGAGGGCCAGCATCTCGACCTCAGTGAGCCCTTTCACGACGCGGACTTCGTCAACACGCTGGACGAGGCCCCTTCGGGCGGCTTGAACGCGACGGTCTGGTGGGCGCTGCCGGACGGCGGGACGCTCGCGCCGATTCAGGTGACGCTGGCGCACGGCAGCGGCGTGCCGCCTCGGGATGCGCTTGCGAGTTGGACAGCCGGCCCGCCGGCGGCTTCGCGCCTGTTCCTGGCGAGCGTGCTGCCGCCCGGTCAGTCCGTGCATTGGGCCGGCTTGCAAGCAGGGGTCGCCCGCGTCGAGCTCGCGAAGGCGCCCCGTGACGACGCGCCGGATCGCCGCTTCGTCGAGGCGGCCCTGTTGACGCTGACGGGTGAGCCGGGCGTCACGGCCGTGCAATTCCTTCACGGCGGCAAGCCCCTGAGCGGCGCCGTCGGTCCGTACCAATTGTCGGCGCCGCTGAAACGCCCGCAAGCGGTCAACTCACCCACGGGAGACGCCTCATGAACAAGCGGCTCGGCTGGTGGGCGGCGCTCGGCGCGCTCGGCTGCCTTCTCGCCTGGAATCCCGCGCGGGCCGCGACCCTCGAGGGCATCCGCTACGACAGCACCGCGGGCGTGGTCGTGATCACGCTGGATCACGGCGTGCACCCGCTGACATCGACGCTGGACCATCCCGATCGCCTCGTCATCGACTTGCCGGGCGCGCGCTTTCCGCGCACGTATCAGCAGCTCGACGCGATTTCCGGCACCGCCGTGCGGCGCGTGCGCGCGGGCCAGTATCAATCCGACACGGCGCGCGTGGTGCTCGATTTGACCAGGCCCGAGTCCTACAAGGTGATCACGCGCGGCGACGAGGTGTTCGTGCTCGTGAACGGGCAAACCAGCCTGGCGGCTCTGCCGACGCCGGCGCCCAGCATGGCGGCGCCGACGCCCGCGCCCACGCCCACGCCGCCACCCGCCGCCGCGATTACGGACGTCCGCGTGCGCAACGGCAACGTGGCGATTCGCATGACGCCGCGGCGCCCGTACTGGTCGCACGTCGAAGCCGGCGAGCCGTTTCACTACACGCTCGTTTTTCCGAACACGCAGCTCGAAGGCGGGCTCGACGGGCACCGTGAGAAGGTGAACAGCGGCGACGTCCTGAGCTGGCAAACGGAGCAGGACGGCGCGGACGCGAAGCTCGATTTGGCGCTGACGGCCACGCCGAGCTTCGCGTTCAGCGCCGGATTGGGCGGCTGGAAGCTCGAGGCGACGAAACGCCCCACCGTGCCGCAATTGACGCTGGCGCCGCACGAGCACACGGTGAAAAGCACGAAACTGATCGACAAGCTGTGGCCGGGCGCCACGGACGCGCCGCTGACGCTCAAGCGCGTCGGCAATCAATGGCTGTTGGTCGTCACGGCCCCGTCCGCCATTCACTATCACACGACGGCCGTCGGCGACGATCGCCTGGAGGTGGACGTCGAGGGCGCGCGCATCGCGCTGCCGCGGGATTCGGTCTACATCGACGGCGGGCTCATCGCGCGCGTGCGCGTGACGCATCCCGAAATCGGCACGCATCTGACGATCGACTTCGACCAGCCGGTGGCGCACCAGGTGCGCCTGCTCGGCAGCGGGCGATCGCTGCTTTTCACCATGAAGCCGCTCGACAAGGTGCGCGCGACGCTCGATCCCGGCCACGGCGGCACGGACGACGGCGCGATCGGCGTGAACGGCGTGCGTGAAAAGGACGTCACGCTGGCCGTGGCGACGCGTCTCGCGCGCATGATGGAGGCCGGCGGCATGAGCGTGCAGATGACGCGCATGAAGGACCTCGAGGTGCTGCTGCGGCCGCGCGTGGAGATGGCCAACGACAACCATTCGGACGTGTTCGTGAGCATCCACTGCAATTCGTTCGGCAATCAGCACGGCGTGCGCGGCATCGAGACGTACTACTGGTCCGATCAGAGCTACGCCCTCGCCAAGGCGATTCACGCGCATCTCGTGGCCGCTTTGCATTCTCCGGACCGCGGCGTGCGCAAGAACAACTTCTACGTGGTGCACCACACGGAGATGCCCGCCGCGCTGGTCGAAATCGGCTACCTCTCGAACGCCCAGGAAGAGGCCCTGCTCGCGAGCCCGGAGTACCAGGAGAAGGCCGCCAAGGCCATCTACGCGGGCATTCAGGAGTTCCTGAAGAACCGTAAGCTCAAGCACTAGAAGCGCCAGAGCATCTCCCGCGTTTGCTCGACGAAGCCCAGTTCCCGGTACAGCGCGTAGGCCGCCGTGTTTTCGGCGCCCACGAACAGCCGCAGCCGGTGCGTCCCCTCGGCGCGCGCAAAGGCCTGCGCGGCCTCGAGCAGCGCGCGGGCCACGCCGCGGCGGCGCCACTCGGGAACCACGGCGATGTTTAGCACCATGTAATCCGGCTCTTCGGTCACCGGATGGCGTCCCGGCTGGATCCAGACCATTCCGATGGGCGCTTCTCCGCTCTGGGCGACCCAGATCCGCTTCTCCCTGTGCGTGTAATGAAAATTAAAAATCTCGTCCAGGCGATCCGCTCGCGTGAGGCGACCCAGAGCAGACAACTCCGGATAAGTGGTCAATGCCGCGGCTTCCAACATCGCTCGCAAGAAAGGTCTATCAACGACGCGGTGTTCACGGATTAGAAAACTGGCCAAAGGCCTCGCTCCTTGATTTACAAAACTTGATCATAAACGCGCCGCGAATTCGGTACAACTGTTATGTCGCGCACCCCAAAACCAACGTAGCGAGAGGGAACGGCCTTGCATATCGACCCTTTGGTCCATGAGCGCTTCGTTCAGGATTTCGGCCTGAACATGCTCAACACGCTCACCTCGAAAGAGCACCGTCTGACGGCTCACAAGCGCCGGATTCACGTGTTCGACGAGCGCGGCGGCGTGGTCGGCGGCCAGAGCGAGACGATTCAAGAGTACCAGAACCTGACGACCGGCGTCTTCCATTCCAAGAGCCGAAAGATCGTGGGCGTGCGCTATCGCTGCATTCCCAACACCCTCTCCACGCCGGCGATCGGCGCGTTCCACACGCACCCCGCGCTCTACGACGAGGATCTCGACAAGGTGCGCCGCCGCATCGATCAGATGCTCTGGCTCTCCGAGATGGACCGCGTCGCCTTCTTCAAG
>DATNPP010000438.1:0-4451 GCA_036703175.1 Oscillatoriaceae cyanobacterium | reverse complement strand
GGCGACAAAGGGCAGCGCGCCGGACACCTGGGCCTTCTTCGGCGACAGCGTCACCGCCAACGCCTTCGACCCGGCCGTCGCCGACACGTTCAGCCAGGTGGTCGCCACGCGCCATCCGGGCTATGCCCCGATCGTCATCTCTGCCGGCACGGGCGGGGATACCTCCGAAGACGCGCTCGGGCGATTGCGGGTCGCGTTGCCCACGTTGCCGACGGGCTGCGTGATCGGCTTGTGCTACGGCAGCAACGACGCCTCCCATGGCGTTGCGCCTGCGGATTACAAGGCCCACCTCGAGACGGCGGTCGATCTGATCCGCGCGGCAGGCGATCAGCCGGTGGTCGCCGTGGTGCCGTGGAGCCTCAACGGGGCGATCGCCGATTACGCCCGGGCCTGCCGCGAGGTGGCGACGGAAAAGGGGCTGCCGCCCGGCCCGGACTTTTACAGCTTCTTTCAGGCGCATCCGGACGAACAGATGGCCGACCACGTCCATCCCGACGCCCAGGGCGTCGTGGACATGCAGCGGCTCTGGGCCGAGGCGGCAGATTTCCGTTACTGAGCGCTGGCCGTTTCCGGGCTCGCCTCGTCGGCGATCGCCGGCCGCGGCGGCGGGCCGCCCGGCAGGTACTCGAGCGCGATGTCGATCAGCTCCTCGATCGCCCGATCGTTCTTCGCGCGGCGCATGTTCGCCTGAATGCGCTGATACAAATCCTGATTCTCCATCAAGGAGCGCACCAGGTCCGGCAGCGGCGTGTGGCGCTCGATCTTGAGGCCCATGCCCTGGCGCGCGACCAGCTCGAGGTTGCCCTTCTCCTGCAGCATCGGCTCGCGCTGCGCGTCGATCAACAGCGGCAGCTCCTTGGCGATCGCCTCGGCGATCGTGCCGGGGCCCGGCTTCGCGATGAGCACGTCCGAGGCGTCCATCAACAGCGGCATCTGATCTGTGAAGCCGAAGACCTTGAGCGGCATCTCGATCTTCGCGGACAGCTTCTCCATGCGGTTCTTGAGCTGCTCGTTGCGGCCGCACACCGCGACCACCTGCACCGGCAGGCCCGAGCGCGCGAGCTGCTGCGTGAACACGTAGGTCGCGCCCACGGCCACGCCGCCCATCGAGATCAACACCGTGAACTTGGTGGGGTCCAGCCCCAGCGCCTGGCGCGCCTCGAACTTCGAGCGGCGCGCGAAGAACTTCTGGTTCACCGGCAGGCCCGAGAGCACGCGAATCTTGCGCTCCGGCACGCCGTACTCCATGAGCTGTTCCTTGGCTTCCTGGTGCAACGCGATCGTGAGATCGGCATCCGGATTGGCCCAGTTCTTGAGGAAGTGGCGCGTGAGGTCCGTGCACCAGATGATGTACGGCACCTTGCCGTACCAGCCCATCTTCTTGAGGAGCTCGATGGCCGTGTAGTTCACGACGCCGAACACGGAGATGATCATGTCCGGCTTGACGTCGCGCAGCGTTTTCTCGAGGTTCTTCTTGACCTTGGGCAGCAGCGGCGCGATCACCTTCTCGACGTCGAGGCGGTTCATGACGCGCATGCCCATGTTGGAGTACGACGGCTTGATCTTCAGCAGATGGTTGTACACGTCCATCATGTGGCTGACCCGCTGGCTGCCCGTCGCCGTGCGCACCGGCATCAGCACGACTTCGAACTGGCCGGGATACATCGAGGCGAGGGCCGAGTCGATCGCCTTGGCCGCGGCCTGATGGCCTCCTCCGGCGGTCTCGTAGATCACCAAGATTTTCTTCATTGTCGTCTCCATCGAGCGCTCATCGAACGCGCTCCCCATTCTACCAGATTTTGCTCAAAGCCAGCCGGTAGGCCCTTATAAGCAAGCGAGAGAAGCGAGCCGCCGGGGGATTGACGCGGCTGATTGGTTAAGTTAAAATTAAGCAAAGATTATCTCGTCATAATCTTGGGGTCCGCCGTCGTGCCCACCGACGGCGTGGCGGATTCTCGCGAGGTGATCGCCAACAGCGGCGTGATGCCTCGGATAGCGGCCAAATTCGCGCCGCCGGGCAAGGCCGTCCCGATGCCGGCCGATAGGTTGAAGTTGGGGCTCCAATCGGCGCCGGGGGAACCGGCCAAGCTGGGGTACAATGGATTGGAAGGCGCGGCGGCCCCCGCGCATGGAGGTTTTCGGATGGATACGCGTCTCACCGGTGTGACTCCGCCCACGACCGTCGTTCCGACGACGAGCGGCAGCGTGCCGACGGCCGCCATGCCGCAGGCGATCAACACCTCGGACGCGGTCAACCTCAGCGCCTCCGGCAATCCGAGCGATCTCGGCGCGATTCAATCGGCGATCGCCGACCTCGACTCGCGCGTCAGCGCGCTGGAGCAGCAGATGGCGGCCTTGGGCCCGCAATCCGCGCCGGCCACGCCGACCGCCGGCCAGCCCGCGGACCTCTCGAGCACGGTGCAGGGCCTGCAGAGCACCGTCAGCTCCGAGCTCGACCGCGTGAACAATCTGATCGCACAGACCGGCGCCTCCACCGGCAGCGCTGCGCCGACCGCCAGCGCGCCGACGAGCCAGCCGACCGACCTGGCGTCGACGGTGCAGGGTCTTCAGAGCACCGTCAACTCCGAGCTCGATCGCGTGAACAGCCTGATTGCTGCGACCGGCGGGGCCAGCACCGGCAATCCGGCCGCGCCGACGGCGGGCGACTCGGCGGGCCAGCCCGCCGACCTGGCCGCGACGGTGAAGGATCTGCAGAACACCGTCAACGCCGAGCTCGGCCGCGTCAACAACCTCCTTACGCTCACCGGTGCGCCGGCCAACGGCGCGCAATCGCCGGTCGCCTCGAGCCTCGCCCAGCAGCAAGCCGGTCTGCAGGCCGTTTCGAGCACGCTCGCCGGCGCCAAGCTCACCAATTTGACGCCGCAAGAGACCCAGGTCGTGGGTCCCGCGCTCGCCCGCGTGGACCAGATCGGCCAGGCGATCGGGGCCGGCGCGAATCCCAACCAGTACGCCGGCGAACTCTTCTCGCTCAAGTACACGCTGATGGATCCCTCTGGCGCCGGCCAGCAGCCGCTGGTGACGAACGCCGCGCAGGTGGTCGACGGCGTCAATCAACAGAAGACGGCGATCGAGGGCCAGCTCGCGCAGCTGCAGCAGGCGTCGGCGCAAGGCCCCTTGTCGCCTGCCCAGCAGCAGCGGCAAAATGACCTCAGCGCCCGCTACAAGGCGCTGATCGACGACGAGAAGGCGCTCGACGACGCCAAACTGTCGAACCTCAGCGCCGCCGGCCAGAAGAACGCCAGCGAGGCGATCGGCAAGCTCGGGGCGATCGCGAACCAGCTCGGCAGCGGCCAGCTCAGCCCGGATGCGGCCGAGCAGCAGATTCTGCCCCTCGCGCAGACCCTGAAGAATCCCAACGGCACCGGCGCCGCGGCCACGCCCGCCGGCGGCTCGGACGCGCTGACGCACATTCAATCGGCGCGCAAGGCGCTGAACCAGAAGCTGCAGGCGATCGACAACCAGATCGCCCAGGGGCAGCCCGCCGAGAAGTTCGCCGGCGAGCGCACCCAACTGCTGGAGAACCTCGGCCAGCTCGACGTGCTGGCGAGCGCCATGAAGGGCGCCAACCTCCAGCCGGGCAGCACCGCCGCTCAACGCGAAATCACCCAGGCGCTCAAGCAAACCTCGACCATCGCCGACAGCCTCGGCGCCGGCCAGAGCAGCAGCAAGACGAGCGCGCAGGTTTTCGTGCTGAAGCAGGCCTTCGAGTCGCCCGTGGCAAGCAAGAACAATCCGGCGATTCAGTCCGCTTCGGCGGCGCTGCAGATGATCGGCACCGGCGCGCAGCGCAATCTGCAAGCCCAGCAGGCGATCGAAGCCAAGATCAACGCGGGAGCGGATCCGCGCCAGTTCGACACGCAGTTGAACGGCCTCGCGCGTCAAGAAGCGGACCTCGAGGCGATGTCCCGCGCGATCGAGCAGCCGGACTACAACAAGATCCCCGCGGCGCAGCAGCCCCAGGCGGCCAAGCTGGTCGATCAGATGCGCGACATTGCCGTGAAGGTCGCTTCGGGCGACGACTACGGCAAGTACCAGACGCAGTTCGAGGGCCTCGCGAAGCAGCTGGACGCCTTGCAGGCCGCCGCCGCGCCCGCGGCCGCCGCACAGCCTCAGAGCGGTGGCAAGGGCGCCGGCCCGGAGCCGGGCGGCGTGTACGTGGTCAAGTCCGGCGATTACCTGACGAAGATCGCCCGCGCGCAGCTCGGCGACCCGTCGCGCTACAAGGACATCGTGGCGCTCAACGTGGACAAGTATCCCAGCCTCGCCAAGAACCCGGACATGATCTATCCGGGCTGGCAGCTGACGATGCCGAAGTCCTAGCGGACGCCACTTTACCGCCCACTATGGCGCGAACTGTCTAGCTGCTCGTGCCGCTGGCCGTGTCGGTCGCCGTGCCGGTATCGGTGGCGGTCGCCGTGCCGCTCGCGCTC
>DATNPP010000421.1:0-7219 GCA_036703175.1 Oscillatoriaceae cyanobacterium | reverse complement strand
GCGACCGTGTCGTCGAAGACCACCGGCGCCCCGTGCACGGGCCCGACGACCGCGAAGCGCAAGGACTTCGCGAAGCCCGCCACCGCGACTTTCCAGGGCGCGAAGGTGTAGGGCCCCACGCCGAAGACCGAAAACGGCGCGCGCCCGTTATAAACGCGGCTCGCCCGGGCGGCGAGGCGATCGCCGTTTCTCTCGAGGTAGGCCCAGGTCTTCGGCGCCGTCTCCGCGAGGAGGCGCGTGTTCTCGCCCACCGTACGCTGGGGCACGAGCAAGGCACGCCGTGGCGTCGCGACGCCGCGCGCCAGCTCGGCGCCCTTGAGCAGCGGATAAACGTGATCGCGCTCCACTTCGACGACTTCCCCGAGCCCGTTGCGATAGTCGTTCTCGGCCGCCTCCAGCTCGAAAACGGCGGCCGCGTCGTGCTTGACGCCCGAGCGCCACGGCGCCTCGCCGGCCTCCGCGCGCAGATGGCGCCAGCGGTCGTAGGCATCGGCGTCTGCGACCAATTGCCCGTCCCGCCACGCGATCGCGGCGCTCGGCCCCATTGCTTCCAGATCGTCGTACACCTCGGCGATCGCCTCCCCGTCTCCCGGCTCGAGCCAGAACAGACACGCCTCGACCGAGGCGCCGAAGTGCGCCGCCGCGTCCACGCGAAAGATCCGCGCCCGTGCGAAGCGGCGTCCCGCGCGCCAGGCACCCGCCAGCAGCTTGCGGGCGATCGCCGTCTTGCAAAGCACCGCGACCGTCCCGCCCCAGTCGAGACAGGTCGCAAGCATCGCCTCCGACAGCTCGAAGTTACTCGCCCCCGTGAGCGCCTCGATGCCCCGCTGCCCACGATTGGCCTTGGGCGCCTGATTCGCGCTCGCGAGGCGGCCGAGTTCGGCGTTGGTGACCCACGGCGGATTCCCGAGCACGAGTAACGGTCCCGCGGCGTCCGTGATTCGATCGGGCCAGTCGAACGCGAAAAAATTGCTTTCGAACAACGTACAACGACCCGCATGCGCCGGTTCGAGGGCCTGTTGGGCGATCGCCAGGTGCTCCGGATTGATCTCCACGCTGAGCACCCGCGCCTCCGGAAAGCCCTCCAGTGCAGCCCGCACGAACGCCCCGCGCCCGCAACTGGGCTCGATGACGAGCCCGGGCGACACGCCTTCCGCGCGCAACCGCGCGACCACTTGTTGCGCGAGCGGTAGCGGTGTCTGAAAGTCGCCGAATTCGCGAACGGCTCGGGAGGGTGAGGCCATGAGCCGATTGTAGCGCACCCATTTCCCTCTCGCTTTTTTCGAACATTTGTTCTACAATAATTTCGTTCCGTTTTATGCCTACGGTCCTGAGCGGACCCCCAAGGAGGCCAGCATGAAGATTCTGTTGACGGGCTCGGTTCAAAGCTTTGCCGACAAGAAGGGCACCGTGGTGCTCGAGTCGGTGCGCAAGGCCAAAGAGGCCCCCATCACGGAGACGTTCTATCTGAAGTTCCACAGCGACGACGCCTACCAGGACTTCAAGAGCCGCTACAAGGCGGGCGACGGCGTTCAGGTGATCGGCCTGGTGCGCCAGGTGCAGACGCCGATTATCGATCGCGTCACCAAGAAGACCATTCAAGGCACGCACGGCAAGGACCTCCGCAACACGCTGCTCGCCGTCGAGGTCAAGGAGCACAAGCCCCACACCCGCGACGAGTTCGACACGCTCTACGCGCACGGCATCGTCTCGGTGGTGAAGAAAGAGGACCTGCGCCAGAGCGGCAGCGGGCTGCCTTACCTCAAGCTGCGCGTGGTCTTCAACCACTACAAGCGTCCCGACGAGGAGGAAGGCCAGGCGGACTTCTACAACCTGGTCGCCTTCGGCGGTCAGGCGGAGAGCCTGGACGGGCTGGACAAGGGCGATCGCTTCGTCCTCGATTACGGCGTGATCGCGAGCTCGCCCTACGAGATGCGCGACGTGGCGCACTCGGACGGCACCGCCATCACCCGCAACGGCCCCGAGCTCGTGCTGCGCGAGTTCACCTACCTGCCGCGCGCGAACCGTCAGGCGCAAGAGACGGTCCCCGCGGGCGCCGGTGAGGAGATCCCGTTCTAAACGCCCCCGTCGCGTCTCGGGTGGCCTTCATCGAGGGATGAGGGCCACCCGGCGCGAACCGGCCGTCAGGCGTCCCATCGCCCACGAATTCGGGCGCTGGCTCCCATTTCTGCCCGCGTCTTCGGAAGGCCGTTCGTTCGGCGCCCCGAGAAGAAAGCCCGTGATCTGAGCGCGCGCGTCGAGGCCTCGATTTGAAGCCCATCCCCCGCACGCCCCTTTCGTGGCCCGCCGCCACGCGGTAGCATCATGGCCATGGATGAGCATGGCATCGCCGAACAACGCTTGCTTTTCGCTTGGCTGATTTCAGACGAAGCGGAGCGCCAGCGCTTGCTCGAGGCACACGACTACGACGCGGACACGGCCGAGCATCTGCTCGATCTGGCCCTGTGCGGCCCCTCCTACGGTCCGAACAAGGAGACCGAGGAGCGCTTTCAGCGCGCGTTGCTGGAGCTGTGCCTGGCGATCGCCCGCCGCACCGAGGCCGACGGCACGTGCGCGCGAACCGCACGCCTGCTCGCGGCCCACTGCGACGACACCGCGGATCGCGAGGCGCTGCTGAAAGAAGCGGCGAAAGCCGGCACGCGCATGGCGCTCTGGACCGAGGTCTACGCCGCCGAGCGCGACCTCGCGCTGCAGCACCAGGCGCATCGCCGCCGGCGTGCGGCGATGGAGGCGTATCAGCGCGCGCTCAGAGCGTGTATGCACGGCAGCGAGCTGAATCTGGAGGCCATCGACGCGCTCGAGGCCCTCGGCCGGCTCGCCGAGGCCAACGGCGACTGGGCGACGGTGCAGCAGGCCCATGAGACCTGGCTGGCCCACGTGCGCGCGAGCGGCGATCGCGTCGGCCTGGGCGAGGCGCACGCGCGGCTCGGCACGTTGAAGCTGGACACGGGTGATAAGACGGGGGCGATCGCCGAGCTCGAGCGCGCCATGGTCCTGCTCGGCGAGATGGGCCAGGACCTCCCGATCGCGAAGCTGCACGCGAAGCTGCTTTTGGCCTACTACGGCCTCGGCGACTCCGAGCGCGCCATGCACCATTTGCAGACGCTGCTGCGACTGCGCGAGCGCCACGCCGACGAGGCCCTCGACGCCGAGCTCGACGCACTGCTCGCCGGCCTCGAGGACCTCTGATTCGGCGCTGCCCCGGCGCAGCGTGCTTCCTCAGGCTTCTATCAGCCCGCCGTTGCGGTCGAAGTCGCCGACGTCGTGCCTGAAGCGGCCGGCGTGGCCGTGGCGGATGCGGCCGGCGACGCGGTCGCGGACGCCTCGGGCAAGGACGTCGTGGAGGCAACCGGTGAAGCCGTCGCAGAGGCGCTCGGCGACGCCGTGGCCGACGCGATCGGCGAGGCCGTCGGAGAAGCCGTGGGCGACGCGGTTGGCGACGCCGTGGGGGAGGCCATCGGAGAGGCCGTCGGCGAAGCGGTCGGCGACGCACTGGGCACCGGCGCGGGCGACGGAGCGATCAACATGTAATCGCCCCCCAGCAGCTGCGGAATCGCCAGGGTGTCGATCACGCCCGAATCCCGGTGGTAGACGTACATGCGCTCGTGCCCGGAACGGTTGCTCTGAAACAGCACCCAGTTGGACCCGGTGCCCAGAAACTTGGGCGCCGTCTCGTTGAAGGAGCTGTTCAACAACGCCAGATTGTCGATGAACCCCGTCGTCAGGTCCGCGCACTCGATGTCCGTCTGGCCGCCGTGATTGATCACGAAGAGCATCTGCGTGCCGTCGTAGCTCAAGGAAGGCTGACTGACGTCGACGTTCTGATCCGCGAAAGGCACGCGTAAAAAGCTCTTCGCGACGACGTCGTAGGCGGCGATCTGCGACGTGCCGGTGCCCGCCTCGCTGAAGGCAACCACGCGGCCGTTGCCCGAGATGTTCGGCGTCTCGACGGTCGTCAAATCCGCCGCGGCGACGGACTCGACCATGAAGTTCTTGTTGGTCTTGAGGTTGAAGAAGCGCAGCGTGTTGCCGACGCCGTCGCGCTCCACGTAGGCCATCAAGGTGCCGGTGTCGTCGACGGCCGGCGCGTACTGAATCTGCGCGAGGTTAAGATCCGGCAGTGTGTCCACGACGCCCAACGCCAGGTCGGCGAAGCGCACGAAGACGTTGCCCGCCGCATCCGCGGTCGAATAGGTCAGATAGCGCCCGCTGGTGCTCAGCTCGGGGTCGAACTGATTGGGCCCCGTGTTGATGCCCGGCGGCGTGATCACCTCTTTGGTGCCGAGGTCGTAGACGAAGATCTGGAAGTTGAGGTTGTTCGAGTTGCCCATGTTCGCGGAATAGGCGATCAGATTGGGCGAGACGTTGAAGGCCGAGACGGTGCCGACGCCGATCGGCGGAAAGTACGGGTTGTCCATGCCGAAGATCGAGACGGCCGCCGCCCCCGGAGGCACGGCCACGACGGGCGGATTGCCCGCGAAGCCGACCACCACGCCGCGCCCTGGCGGCACGACGGCCGGCGGCGCCGACACCGTGGGAGGATTGCCCACGAAGGCTTGCAACGGCGCGTTCGCGTCGTGCGGCACGCTCGGCGGCACCTGCGTGGGCGCCCCCAAGCGGGGATTGCCGACACAGGACCACAAGCCGAGACCACACAAGGCGAGCGCCGGGTAGACCTGACGGTAGCGCATCTAGCCTCCCTCCTGAGTGGAGTGGTGGATAGCAGGCACCATGGTGGCCGTCGACCTGGGGATCTCTCAAGGAGACGAACATACAAAACGAGGGGCCGTCCGTCGTTCAAACGGACCCCGAATGGGCCGCCGACCGCCTCGTCATGAGCGTCTTGCGCGGCAAATGCTCGGCGAAAGGGCCTATCCGGGCCGCGCTTCGGCCTTCGCCTGCGCCTCGATGCGCGTGCGGACCGCCTGAATCATCGCCGGCAGGGCCTGGCGCTGCAGGTAAGCGACGACGAATCCGGGCGCGGGCAGCTTCGGCACCAGATGCACGCGGTAGGTCAGCCGCGTGCCGCCGGGGATCGCCTGGAACGCCCAGAACCCGTCGTTGACCTTCACGGCGCCGGACAAGGCGTGCCAGGTGATCTTGTCCGGGAAAAGCTGTCTTTCGGCGACGTACGAGGCCTTGAACGGCCCATGCGAGCCGCCCATGTCGTCGACTTGCTCGTCCGGTTTCTCCGAGAGCACGTGCACGTAGTCCGTGTCCGGCATGAACTCGGGAAAGTGCCGCGTGTCCCACAACACGTCGCGCGCCACCGCCAGCGGTGCGTGCACGTCGAAAACGGCCTGCACCTCGCCGCCCTCGGCCACGGGCAGCGTGGTGATTTGCGGAGACGCTTCCGGAGTGACCGGCGCGCCGGCCAGCAGGCCCCAAACGAGCAGCGCGGTTCCGATTCGGTGCATGGTGCTCCTCTGCTTGCCCCGGTTGGGCAGACCGTCTAAGCTGGTTGCCATGTTAGCAGACACGACGTCCACCGCCGATACCCAGGTCTTCCCGCTGCGCGGCTTTCCGCGCCGCTTGCGCCGCTCGTTGCTGGGTTTCGCCGCGGCGGGCACGTTCTTCGCCTTTCTGGTCTGGAGCGACCACACGAACGCCTGGCAGCTGGCGCTGACGATTCTGATCGCCGCCTGGGGCATACCGGCGCTGTTCGCCTGGCAGGTCTACAGCACGGGCTACGACCCGCTGACACGCATGGTGGCGACGCCGAGCGGATTGGAGGCCTACTTCCGCGAGGGCGGCTGCCGCTTCAACGCCTGGAACGCAATGCGCCGTCTGGTGATCGTGGAAGGCTTCCGCCACCAGTCCTGGGCGATCCTCTCGGAGGACGGCTCGTTGCGCTGGTTCGGCGAGCTCGAGGACCCCGAAGGCTTCATGCGCCTGGTCTCCGACCGCACCGGCCTGACCTGGGAACGCACCAACCGCCTCCCCGCCGAGGCCTAACACGCAGGGCAAGGCAGAGCAGAGCAGGACAGGGCAGGACAGGGCAAGTTAGAGCAGGACAGGGCAAGGCATTGCCCTCTCCCCCGGAGGGTGGGAGAGGGATATTTCACCGCCGTGCAGGCGGTGAAATCGGGAGAGGGGGCGACCCCAGGCCAGCTGAAATTCACGCCAGTGCCACAGGGCGCGGCCGACTCGCGGTCGCCCCCACGCCCAGCCTCAGCCCCTGAACAGGGCTTCGGCGTCCCTCTCCCACCCTCCGGGGGAGAGGGCAATGCCACCCCAATTGCGATTCCTTAACCGTTGCTCAACCCGCCCCTAACACCCTAATAACCCCTAATCGCCCCCCAACCCCCGATAACTCTCTCGTGTGAACGGAGGAAATCGCGTGGTTGGCGATCGGCTTCGGCCCTTACTCGAACGGACGACCCTCGCCGCGCTGCTGGCCCTCAGCAGCGCCCTCGGCGGCTGCGCCCACGGCCCGCTCGCCACGGGCACCCGAACCACGGGCGGCGCGAGCGCCCAGTCCGAGATCATCTCGACCATCACGGGCGACTCGCCCAACTTCGCCCAGCTCGCCAACGGCTCGCTCATGACGGTCGTCTCGCGCAACTTCGGCCGCGGCGCCAAAGCCGGCGCGCTGGTCGAGTTCTACTATCCGCACTGCTCGACCGACCAGCTCTGGGACTCGTACATCGGCGTGGCGAGCGGCGGCACGTTGCGCTGGGCGCAGAACCTGCGCCTCGTCAATCAGGCGATCGTGCCGGACACCGGCCGCGTCACGAGCGACTTCGAGGGCCCCGGCTACACGCTGCGCCTCGAGGACGTCGTCTCGCCCACCTCCAACGTGCATCTGCGCCACGTCACCCTCACCAACGAGGGCACTCAGCCGCTCAAAGACGTCTCGCTCGTCGACTACGGCTACTTCATGTTGAACAGCCTGCCCACCGGCGATCGCCTCCAAGTCGACCCGAAGTCCCACGCCCTCGTCCAGACCGACACCGGCGTGGCCGTGGCCGTCGCCGCCGATCCCGCCCCCACCGACGCCCGCTGCGGCCTCGCGAACGTGCCCGTGGGCGCCGCCGAGGACGCCTGCTGCGCCGCCGAGCACCTCGACTGGAAGGGCCCGCAGGCCGCCGGCCCCAGCCTCACCGGCGTCAACGGCACGCTGCGCAACGCCGTCGGCGACGTGGCCCCCGGCCAGAGCGTCAGCGTCACCTACGCCCTCGGCGCCGGCCCCGACGGC
>DATNPP010000411.1:0-2396 GCA_036703175.1 Oscillatoriaceae cyanobacterium | reverse complement strand
GAAGGCGACGAGGCGAAGGCGGCTCTGGAGCTGTATCACGGCGAACCGTACGACTTCGAAGGCGGTCCGATTGCGACCGAACTGGCGGACGGCGATCGCCTCGACGGCCGCTTCACGGTTCACCACGCGCCGGGCCACTGCGCCGGGCAGGTCTGCCTGCAGTTGGGCGGCGTGCTGTTTACCGCCGACCATGTGTTGCCGAACATCTTTCCACACCTGTCGCCCGCGTGGAATGCGCCTTTCCATGGAGTCGCCCCCTACGAGGCCGCCCTCGACCGCATGGCGGCCTTGCCGGACGTTCGGCTGGCGTTGCCCGGGCACGGGCCGGCGATGCATGACCTTGCCGAGCGAATCGCGACGTTGAAGCGCCTCAGCGATCGCATGATGGAGCGGGTGTGGGAGGCCACCGCCGTCGCTCCGACCCTCGCTGCCGTCACGCGCGCCGTCTACCCGACCGTGGACGGTTACCATGCGCTGCTGGCCCTGGAAAAGGTGGCGGCCTACGTGGAGGAATTGGTCAGGCAGGGGCGTGTCGCCATGGTCGAACGCGAAAGCGAGTCCTGGCGATTTTTGCCGCAGTTGGCCCCCCTGGCCGTCGAGCCGTAGTGCGCTCGAGGCGAAGCCCGCATCACTGTTGAGGTACGAGCCAGGGCTGGACTGAAAGGCCGATTCTATACGAAAATAAAGCAAGCGAGGGATCCTTCGACCCCTCGGGCGCGACTTCCTCGGCGACGGGAAGATCATGCATTTTGGAGGCGCTTTGCTGAAACGCTGCTTGCTCGTACTGCCATTGCTTCTGGGCGGCTGTTCGTCCGCGAGCCTCATGGGGGTCTTTCCCCAAGGAGTCGGGATGGTGAAAGGCACGTTCACGGACATCAAGGATGCGGACATCGCCAAGGGCGACTACGATGGCCACTTCGTCGAGCTGGACGTCGACCAAACCGGCAGCATCAGCGTCTTCTCCAAGGACATCAGCGTCAATGACGACTCGGCGAGTGATCGGTTCTTGCTGATTTCGCTCTTCGGCGGCAAGCCCGTGGCGGGGCAGACTTATCCGGTCGCGGACGCCACGACGGATGAAACCAAGTCGACGACCCCTCAGTGTGCGACGGTGGCCTTGGAGGAACTCAAGATCGGCCTGGGGTTCAAGATCACCGAGTGGTACTCCACGGGCGGTAGTCTCACGATCGACGATATCACCGGCAATACCGTGACCTTCACGTTGAAAGACGCCACCATGTCCGGGAGTAAGCATTCGGGCGACACGACTCCCGCGGGGACGTTCACGCTCAATCTCAATGGGCACGCCACCGGCACCCTGGCGCAGTGAGCGTTCGGCGCCCGGAGGACGCCCGGTTGCCGGCGTCGGAGATACTTTCGATTCTGCATCGCGACGCGCATCTCGTGGCCGTGAACAAGCCGCCGGGCTTGCTGGTACATCGCAGCGGCCTCGACGCGGGTGAGACGCGCTTCGCACTGCAGATGCTGCGCGACCAACTGGGGCGACCGGTTTGGCCGCTGCATCGGCTGGATCGAGGCACCAGCGGCGTGTTGCTCTTCGCGCTGGACGCCGACACCGCGCGTGCGATGGGCCAGGCCTTCGCGACGGGCGCGGGTTTGCAGAAGACTTATCGTGCCGTGGTGCGCGGCTGGCCGGATGATGCGGGATTCATCGACCATCCGCTGCGGCGCATGGCGGACGATGCGGGCCTTGAGCGGGTCGAGATGCAGGACGCACAGACGCGGTTTCGGACGCTCGAACGCTACGAGTTGCCGATCGCGCACGGTCGGTTTGCAACGACCCGCTGCGCGCTGGTCGAGTTGCAGCCGCTGACGGGGCGACGGCATCAGCTGCGCCGCCACATGAAGCACATCGCCCATCCGATCATCGGCGACGCGACCCACGGCAAGGGGCCGCTCAACCGCGATCTCGCGGGGTTCTTGGGTGAGAGCCGGCTGTGGCTGCACGCCTGTCGACTGGAGCTTCAACACCCCGTCACCGCTGCCGCCGTGCGAATCGAGGCCCCAATGGGCGACGCGTGGGCGCGATGGCGCCTGCACATGGCGCCGGCCGACTGAAACGCTTTCTGAACGGCCAATCAAGAGATTGTTCGTCTTCTCTTTACCTGCCGTTCATATTTTCCACAGGTCACGTTGCTACTCTGGAGCCTCACCCGTCGAGGGCGCCTTCGGGCGCCTCAAACGAAAAGGAGTAACCGAGTGAACGTCATCATGATCCACCTGGCCGACACGAGGCGCTATTACGCCTTGCTCGATGCCCTCCGCCGCGAGGGCGCCCAAGGGGCCACGATCTGCGACAATTCCGGCGTGGACTTTCTGTTCTGGCGCGGCCTGCGTTCCGCGCTCGATCGGCCGGACGCCCCCGCAGGCGCGAC
>DATNPP010000399.1:0-1935 GCA_036703175.1 Oscillatoriaceae cyanobacterium | reverse complement strand
AAGGGGAAGGCGCGGCCGCTCGAGTACAAGCGCGGGAAGCCCCGCGATCCCGACGCACTGCTGTGGGAGCCGGAGCTGGTCCAGTTGTGTGCGCAGGTTCTTCTTCTGCGCGAGGCCGGCTATGAGGCCGATGGCGCCGAGGTGTATTTCGCGGGCTCCCGGACCCGTCATGCCGTGCCCATCGATTCGAGTCTGGTCGAGCGAACGCTGACCGCGATCGAGGAGGCGCGGACAAACGCCGCAAAGGACGAGGCGCCCGCTCCCCTCGTCGACAGTCCGAAGTGCCCGCGCTGCTCACTGGTCGGAATCTGCCTGCCCGACGAGGTCAACCTGATGCGGGGTCAAGTCACCCAGACAAGGCGTCTGGTCGCCGCGGACCCGGCGGCGGCTCCGCTCTACGTCACCGCTCAAGGCAGTCGCCTGACCAAGCGCGGCGGCCGGGCCGTACTGATGGAGGATGGCAACGAGACGCAGAGCAAACGTATCGTCGACATCTCTCACGTCGCCGTCTTCGGCAATGCTTCGATCGGAAGCGCACTTTTGCGCGAGCTCTTCGACCGCGGCGTGCCGGTGCTTTGGCTCAGCTCTGGCGGTTGGCTCGCGGGCGCGACGATCGGCATGCCGCCGAAAAACGTGGACCTGCGCCGGCGTCAGTACCGCGCCTCCACCCTTGGGGCCCCCGAGATCGCCGCCGCGTTCGTCTCCGGAAAGATCCGCAATGCGCGCACGCTGCTTCGGCGCCAGGCCAAGGCACGCCCGGCGGCCACGCTGGATCAGTTGGCGAAGCTCGCCAAGCAGGCGCTCGCGACCCGGGATCTCGACAGTCTGCTGGGTGTCGAGGGGACGGCTGCCCGGATCTATTTCGAGCACTTTCCGAGGCTGATCCGCGATGACAGGGTGCTGGCGGGGTTCGATTTCGCGGGCCGCAATCGCCGCCCACCCACGGATCGGCTCAACGCGCTGTTGTCGTTTGTGTACTCGATGCTGGTCAAGGACACGGTTGCCGCCTGCCTCGCCGCCGGACTCGATCCGTACGCGGGGCTCTACCACCGGCCGCGATTTGGCAGGCCCGCCTTGGCCCTTGATCTGGCCGAGGAGTTTCGTCCGCTGATCGGTGACTCGACCGTGCTGACGGCGATCAACAACGGTGAGATCGGCGCGGACGACTTCATCGAGCGGGCCGGCGCCGTCTCCCTCACCTCGCGAGGGCGCAAGAGGTTCATCCAGACGTATGAGCGCCGGATGAGGACCGAGCTCAAGCACCCGACCTTCGGATACAAGGCCAGCTACCGCCGCACCCTGGAGATTCAGGCACGGCTCCTGGCTGCCACCCTTGCCGGAGACAGTCCGCAGTACAGACCTTTGACAACCAGATAATCAATCGTGGCCGACCGGACTCGCTATCTACTCGCGTATGACATACGCGACAAACGGAGGCTGCGGAGGGTGCATCAGGTCGCGAAAGCCTGGGGTTACCCTCTGCAGTACTCCGTCTTCGTCTGTGATCTCACCCGATCTGAGCTCCTTCTGATGAAACGGGACCTGTCGGATGAGATGAGTACGACCCAGGACAGCGTCAGTCTCTTCGACCTCGGCCCCCCGACCGGCCGTGGCATTCGCTGCATCGAGTTCATCGGCAAGAGCCGTGAGATCCCGGATGGAGACGCCGATGTCTGGTGACGCGAGCGGTGTGGTGGTTACCCCAACACCCATCAGCCCTCGCATCGACAGACTCCCTGCAAATCTCACCATCTCCAGATGGAAGATGGTTGAGCCAAGGAGGCCGAGCCAGCTTTTTCGACAACCCCTCGCACCAGCCTCAAATTCCCCTGCAAACGAGACGATATATTTGCGAGCCGTCACCCTCGGCGAGAGCCGGGGGCTCTGTTGAAGCCCCTGTGAGTGTGCGATAGAGGATTTCACCCCAGGGTGTCA
>DATNPP010000358.1:0-3571 GCA_036703175.1 Oscillatoriaceae cyanobacterium | reverse complement strand
TCGGCCAGGCGCGCTTTGACTTCCTCGCGCGGCGCGTAGTGGAA
Organism: Oscillatoriaceae cyanobacterium; assembly: GCA_036703175.1. Classification (GTDB taxonomy): domain Bacteria; phylum Cyanobacteriota; class Sericytochromatia; order S15B-MN24; family JAQBPE01; genus DATNPP01. The sequence continues at coordinate 3,527 of DATNPP010000358.1, read as the reverse complement.
GGCCAGGTTCACGAAGATCGTGTGGTGGCCGGATTCCGTCTCGGCGAGCTCGCGGTAGAGCGCGCGTAGCTCGGGATCGGGCAGGTGCTCGGCGAGCAGGAAGAAGCGTTCCGCGCTGCGCGCCTCGATCAGGCTCGCGATGAGCAATCGATCGAGCAGCGCCTCGACGCCGTTCTTGCGCGCGAGCGGCAACAGCTCCTGCACGTACGGGTCCTTGTCGATGGTGCCCAGCTTGTAGCCGCGCGCGACGAGCACGCGGTAGATCCGCTCGAAGTGCTCCAGCTCCTCGCGGGCGAGCTCGACCATTCTGGGCACGAGAAACTCGTCGTCCGGATAGCGCCCGATGAGGCTCATGGCCGAGGCGGCGGCCTTCTTCTCGCAGTAGGCGTGGTCCGCCAACAGCGCCTCGACGTCCGCGAGGACGACCTCGAGCCAGCGGGAATCGGTCTGGGATTGCAGGCAGAACATACCTGCCATTCTACCAGAGCCGCGGCTTCGCGCGATCGTGGCAAAAAACCGGGCCCTGCAAGCCAATGCCTGCAGGGCCGGGGGTCGATATCCGTACGGATCGGGGCGGCTAGTCGCGACGGCGGCGCTTGAAGTCCGCGGCGATCGCCTCCTCGCTTTCGCCGTTCGCACGGCGGGTGTTGAACTCGACCAGCTCCTGCGGCGTCAGCTTTTTGAACTGAATGCCGCTCTTGGAGCCCTTGAGATGTCCATGCTTGTTGGCCTTGGCGGCCCCTTTTTGTTCCGTCTTCATTTGATCCCTCCAATTAGGGGATGACGGCGTTGAGTGTAGGGCAGGCAACAGGTGCGATCCATCGCTTCGACGACAAAGGCCGCCGTGCATTCTGGCTGAAACTCGCACCGGACGGGCGAGCAGGGGTTACGGCGCTTGAACGTTCGCCTCGGACTCCGCAAGCTCGAGAAGCCACAACGGCAGCGGTTTGATCGGTCCCGCGCCGTTCAGCGCCTCGATCTTACGCTGCACCGGATTCCAGCTGGGCATCGGGAAGGCCTCCACCTGCGTGTCTTCGAGGTGGCGAATCCAGCTCGGGCCCTCTTCGCGGCAGATGAGCAGGCGGGACTCGCCCTTGACCACGGCCGAGGTGTAGCCGTAGGCGCGGCAGATGGCCGGGCGGTCGGCGTAGATGCCGCAACGGCCTCCGTCGAGCATCGGGCAGGGCAGCATGGCTTCTTCGAGCAGCTCGTTGGGCGGGTTGTCGTGGCGCGTCCAGTACTCGGCGATCGCCTCCAGCCGCTCCCGATGCGGCGCGTAAATCTCTCGGGCCCGATCGAGCGCCGCTGCGCGCGCCTCGGGCGCGAGGCCGTTCAGCCCCACCTGCACGCGCTCCCACTCCACTCGGCTCACGCGGAAGACGTTCTTCTTGCAGCAGTGCGAGCAGCCCTTCGAGCACGGAATCTGCGGATAGGCCTGGTCGACCGCGAAGCTCAAGTAATCGAGCAGGTAGTAGAGGTCCTGCGTGTCGTCCGACTGGCCCAGATTGGTCGCCTTGGCAATCTGGGGGGCGACCTGGGCGATGGTGGCGCGCAGCAAAGCGCCGCTTGGCAGCTGGGTTTCGGACATGGCGGCCATCATCCCGCACGGGCGGCGGTGCGTCAAGCAGACGGGGCGGCCTCGGCCTCTTCGAGCTCCAGCAGCCACAGCGGCAACGGCTTGATCGCCGCGATGCCGTTCAGCGCTTCGAGCTTGCGGTGGATCGGGTTCCAGCGGGGCATCGGAAAGGGCGGCACGTCCGGCGCTTCCATTTGCCGGAACCACTCCTCGGTCTCTTCCTTGCAGATGAGCAGCTTCGCCACGCCGTTCACTTCGGCCGAGGAATAGCCGTAGGCGCGGCAGATCGCCGGGCGATCGTCGTAGACGCTGCAGCGGCCTCCGACGAGCATCGGGCAATCCTCCGTCAGCTCGCGCGTGATCGTCTCGCCGGAGCTCCAGGCGCGCCCCGCCGCCTCCAGCTCCTCGCGGCGGTGGCCGTAGAGGCGCCGATTGCGCGCGAGGGTTTCGGCGCGGACCTCGGGCGCCAGGGCGTCGAGGCCCGCGCGCACGCGCCGCCACTCGAGCTCGGTGACGCGAAAGACGTACTTGCGGCAGCAGTGCGAGCAGCCCTTGAAGCAGGGAATCTGCGGGTAGGTCTGCTTTACCGCGAAGCTCATGTAGTCGATGAGGTAGTACAGGTCGCGCGCGTCGTCCGATTCGCCGACGTTGTCGGCGCGGGTGATGTTCTGGGCGATCTGGGTGAGCGTGGCGCGCAGCAAATCGCTGCTCGCTTGCGGGTTTTCGGCCATATCCGCCATTCTGGCGCGCGCGCGGCGGCGCGTCAAGCCGCCAAAGCCGCGAGTGGCCGGGTATATGTCGAAATGAACGGAAGGAGGCCGCGTTGCCGACCAAAGAACTGTGGTTCATGCCCAAGGGGGGACCGGGACGCCAGTACGTGCTGGATTTCGAGCCGGTCGAGGTCGAGAACGCCGCCAAGGCCCTGTCGCTCAAGATGTACCGCAAGTTCGCCGCGGGCGAGGTCGGAGCAGAGCCCGAGCACGCGATCGTGCTGGCCGTGAGCACCCTGGCCTACAATCAGATCCGGCGCGGGTCGACGGACGAGCAAATCGAGGACTTTCTGCTCAAGACCGCCGAGCGCGCGGCATCGTGCCTGGACATGCGGCTGCCGCCCCCGATCGAGCCCGAGGTGCCCAAGGGCTTCGTGCTGTGGCTCTCCAGCGGGGACTTCGCGAGCGAGAAGGCGCTGACGATCACGCTCGTGAAGGCGATCGGGTAGCTATTCCTTCGAAAACACGCCGATCACGTTGCTGACCAGCCGCTCTTTGCCCGCCGAGACGTGATTGACCAGCTTGCCGTCGATCACCATCGTGCTGCTGCCGCCGCCGTCCAGGTTGATAGCCTGCACGGCGCCGAGCTCGCGCATCAGTCGGGCCAGCTCCAGGAGCGTGCAGCCGACCGAGTACTTCGGATGGCGGCCGTCGACCGTGACGAGCAGCGTGCGGCCGTCGCGCGTGTAGCCGATCGCCGTGCGCGGGCTGCGGCCGCTCGCGATCGCGTTGCCGAAGCCTTCTTTCTTGGCGTTCACGTGCACCTGGCCGTTCTTCACGATCGTGGGGCCGCCGCCCACCGCGTAGCGCACGCCGGCCCATTCGCCTGCGAGCTTGGTGTAGACGAGCGCGCGATCGCCCAGGTGCAGCTCGGTCGAGAGCGTGTGGTAGGCCCTTCCCTCGCCGCTCACCACGTAGCCGTTCGGAGGAATCGACATGTCGCCGTTGCTCACAGCGATCACAGTGCCCGTCTGATCGATCGCGGCCTCGTAGCGCCAGGGCTCGACCGTCGTGCGCGTCTCCTTGCCGAACGGCGGCGAGTAGAGCGTGATCGTGTTGTTCTGGGCGGCATGATTCACGCGGTCGATGTCCAGCTCCTCGCCGTCGTCCAGCAGCACCGAGGCCAGCACGCGCGCGTCGTCGATGAAAGGCGAGCCGTCGTAGCGGATGCCGAAGACCGA
>DATNPP010000349.1:0-6621 GCA_036703175.1 Oscillatoriaceae cyanobacterium | reverse complement strand
GATCTCGGGCTGGTACGGCGTGTAGGCCGTGTAGAACTCGGCGCGCGACAACAGCGCGTCGACCGCCGACGGCACGAAGCGCTGGTACACGCCCGCCCCCAAAAAGCTCGTGGGGCCCAGCGGCACGTTCTTCGCGGCCAGCGCGCGCATGCGCGACTGGACCTCGATCTCGGAGAGGCCGTCCGGCAAATCGAGGCGCTGCACGCGCAGCGAAGCCGGCAGATGGGCCACCAGCGCCTCGAACGAGTCGAAGCCGACCGCGGCGAGCATTTCGCGGCGATCGTCGGCGGAGAGGGGCAGGTACTGGTTCATCTAATGTTCACCCGTGAATTTGTCGTAGTCGGCCGGCGCCATGAACTCCGGCCCCTGGATTTGCGCCGCGTCCGAAGCTTTGACGCGCAGCATCCAGCCGCGACCGCAGGGATCCTCGTTCACCAGGGCCGGCTCGGCGTTGAGCGCGTCGTTGACCGCCACGACCTCGCCGTCGATCGGCGCGTAGAGGTCCGAGACCGCCTTGACGGACTCGACCACGCCGAAGCTCGCGCCCTTCTTGAGCTTGGTGCCCACCGGCGGCAGCTCGACGAAGACGACGTCGCCCAGCTGATCCGCCGCGTAGCCGCTGATGCCCACCAGCACGCCGTCCGGCTGCGGCAGCACGTACTCGTGAGATTTGACGAAGCGGGTCTCGGCGGGAATCATGGCGACCTCCTGTAGAACGGCAGTGGAACGATGTCGGCGTGAATGTGCTGCGAACGGATTTCGACGGTGAGCGGCCCCTGGGCGGCGGACGCCTCGACGAGGGCGGTGGCGATGGGCGCGTTGAGCGTCGGCGAAAAGGTGCCCGAAAGCACCGAGCCGACCTGGCGATCGCCCTGGTAAACGGCGTAGCCCTGGCGGCCGATGTGGCGCCCGGGCAGTTTGAGGCCGATCACGCGGCGCTCGAGCCCGCCTTCTTTTTGGCGGGCGAACACCTCGCGACCGATGAAGTCTCCCTTGTTCACCTTGACGCTCCAGCCGAAGCCGGCCATCACGGGGCCGATCTCGTCCGTCAGCTCGTGGCCGTAGAGCGGCAATCCGGCCTCGAGGCGCAGCGTGTCGCGCGCGCCGAGGCCCGCGGGCTTGAGGCCTTGCGGCTTGCCCGCTTCGAGAAGCGTGTTCCAGAGGGAAGTCGCGTCCTCGGCGCGGCTGAAGATCTCGAAGCCGTCCTCGCCAGTGTAGCCGGTGCGCGCAACGCGCACGGAAAGCTGGCCGATGCGGCCGTCGACATAATGGAAGCCCTTGAGCCCATGCAGATCCGCGCCACTGAAAAGCGGCGCGAGAATCGCCTCGGCGCGCGGCCCTTGCAGCGCGAGCATCGCCGTCTCCGCGGACTCGTCGCGTAGCGTCACGTCGTCGGGCTTTTGCGAGTTGAGCCAGGCCCAGTCCTTCGCGATGTTGCTCGCATTGACCACCAGCAGATAGCCCTCGGGCAAGGCGTAGACCAGCAGATCGTCGACCGTGCCGCCCTGCGGATTGGTGAACTGGGTGTAGAGCGCTTGCCCCGGGCCGATCTTGGACACGTCGTTCGCCACGACGTGCTGCACGAAGGCGAACGCGCCCGGCCCCGTCACGCGGAACTCGCCCATGTGCGAGACGTCGAAGAGGCCCGCGGCCTGGCGCACGGCGTGGTGCTCGTCGAGGTCGCCGCTGTAGCGCACCGGCATCTCCCAGCCCGCGAAAGGCACCAGCTTCGCCCCGAGAGCGCGGTGCGCCTCGTAGAGGGGCGTCCGCTGGAGGGTGTCGGCGGCGGCTTCTTGGCTCATGGGAATTCTCCGGATCGGCGGATGTGACAATGTAACACGCGCCATGGACAGGGTCAAGAAGGGCGCCAGCCGGGACTTACAAGCCACGAGCGCTTGTGCGATAGCTTCGTTGGCTGCCGGGGTACGAAGCCCGCAGCGTCACGGAAGGGGCACGGGAATGTGGAAAGACTTGTGGCAGCGGCTGTCCGTCGAAGACGGCGAAGCGTCCCCTCAGGACCGCCGCGAGGCCCTGGCGACGGCGATCGAGGCGGCCCGCGCGCGCCGCGAGGATCTCGCCCCGCTGTTCGCCCAGCTCGAGTTCGCGTGGCGCATGGCGAACAGCCAGGAGCCGATCGATCGCGCCACCGTGCCGCTGCACCTGGCCTTCGGGCGTGACAAGGCCAAGGAGCTCGCGGCGCAGATCAAGCTCTCGCCGTATTTGCGCACCAACCTCCATGCGCTGCTGCAGCACTTTCGCGAGGACGATCGGGCCCTCGGCAACGCCGAACGCGCATTGAAGCTGGCGCAAGAGGAGGCGGGCCATACCATCAGCACCGGCGCGGCGCTGAGCGTCTACGGCCTGTTCAACTTCCTGTCGTCCACCCGCGAGCGCTTTCGCGACTACCCGCTGGTCTACCAGCTGCTGGGCGGCATGGCCGTCGCCACCTCGGCGTTGCGCCCCGAAGTGCCCGAGGGGCTGGAGTTCTACCTCGAGAGCGCTCCGACCACCGAGCACGTGCTCACGGACGAGGACCTCGAAGCCTTCAAGGAGCCCGGCGCCGTGCTCAAGGCGCTGGGCGTCGCGCCGATCACGCTCGAGGTCGGGCTCGATCTCGTGCCGCTGATCGATCCGGCCCTCGGCGGCGATCTGATGAGCCAGCTCGTGCCGCTGCGCCATCGCGTGGCGCTGGAGCTGGGCTTCGTGATGCCGGGCCTGTCGATCGTCGACAACCTGAGCCTGCGGCCGAACTGCTATCAGCTCCGCGTGCGCGGCAGCGTGGTGGACCGCGGCGAGCTGCTGGTCGGCTATTCGCTCGCGATCGAGACCGAGAAGGCCAATACCGACCAGGAGCTCGTGGGCTTTCCGAGCGTCTTCCCCGTCACGGGACAGCGCGCGTGCTGGGTGGCGGGCTCGGAGGCGCACCGCGCCGCCAAGGAAGGCTACGAGGTCATCAGCCCGGCGGGCACGTTGCTGCGGCATCTGGAGGCGGTGGTGCGGCATCAGGCGCACGAGATTCTCGCCCTCGAAGAAGTGCACATCATGCTCGAGACGCTGCGCGCGGGTGCTCCGACGACGGTCGCCGCCGTGATTCCGGACAAGCTCGAGCTCGCGGATTATCACCAGGTGCTCAAGCGATTGCTGATGGAGGGCGTGAGCATTCGCGATCAGCGCACGATCCTCGAGGCGCTGGCGCACGCGGCAAGGCCGCTGGATCCCATGCAGCTGGCGCGCTCGCTCGGCCCGCGCCCCTCGATGGAAGCGCTCATGGCCATGGACGTCGCGGCGCGCGGCCGCCCGCCCGTCGATCCGCAACGCCTCACCGAACAGGTGCGCGTGGCGCTGAGCCGGCAGATTTGCGCCCAGTTCGCCGACGAGAACGCCGTGATCGACGTGGTGGTGCTCGACGGCCAGGTGGAGGAAGCGATCGCCGAGGCGATTCAGATCACGCCGAACGGCGAGCGCTTGGCGCTGCCGCCGAATCGCCGCAACGCGATCGTCGACGGCTTGACGAGCGAGTGCCAGCGCCTCGAACGCCCCGTGGTGCTCTGCGCGCCGGGCATCCGTCCGTTCGTGAAGGCGCTGTCGCTGCGCGCGCTGCCGCGCCTCGCCGTGCTCTCCTACGACGAGATTCACCCGGCCTACCGCGTGCAGTCGATCGGCACGGTCAGCCTGGTGGGCTAATGGGGGCTCTCCGAAGAGAGCCCCCACCGCTTCTAGAACTGCGCGGACTCCGTCGAGCCGTGCAGCGCGCCCGTCGAGCACTCGCCGCCCGTCACGACGTTGAGCACCTGGTCGAAGTAGCCCGTGCCCACCTCGCGCTGGTGCTTGGTCGCCGTGTAGCCGTCGTGCTCGGCCTCGAACTCCTGATCCTGCAAGCGCACGTAGGCCGGCATGCCGCCGTCGCGGTAACGGCTCGCGAGCTCGAAGGTGTGGTAGTTGATGAGGTGCCAGCCCGCGAGCGTGATGAACTGGAACTTGTAGCCCAGCGCGCCCAGTTCCTTCTGGAACTTCTTGATCGTGGCGTCGTCGAGGTTCTTGCGCCAGTTGAAGCTGGGCGAGCAGTTGTAGGCCAACAGCTTGTTCGGAAACTCGGCGTGGATCGCGCGGGCGAAGACCTTGGCCTCTTCGAGGTCCGGCTTGCTCGTCTCGAACCAGAGCACGTCCGCGTAAGGCGCGTAAGCCAGCGCGCGGGCGATCGCCGCCTCGATGCCGTCCTTGATGCGGTAGAAGCCCTCGGGCGTGCGCTCGCCGGTCAGGAACTTGCGATCGACCGGATCGACGTCGCTCGTGAGCAACGCCGCCGAGAGCGCGTCCGTGCGCGCCACCAAGACCGTCGGCACGTCGAGCACGTCGGCCGCCAACCGCGCGGCCTTGAGCGTGCGCAAAAACTGGCTCGTCGGCACGAGCACCTTGCCGCCGAGGTGGCCGCACTTCTTCTCGGAGGCCAGCTGATCCTCGAAGTGCACGCCGGCCACGCCCGCCTCGATCATCTGCTTCATGAGCTCGAAGGCGTGCAGCGGGCCACCGAAGCCGGCCTCGGCGTCCGCGATGATCGGCGCGTACCAGTAGATGTCCGTCAGGCCGTCCTGCTTGTGGATCTGATCCGCGCGCATGAGCGCCTGATTCAGGCGCTTGGCGAGCTGCGGCACCGAATTGCTCGGATACAGGCTCTGATCCGGGTACGTGTGCCCCGAGAGGTTGCCGTCCGCCGCCACCTGCCAGCCGGACAGGTAAATCGCCTTCAGGCCCGCGCGCACCATCTGCACCGCCTGCGCGCCCGTGAGCGCGCCGAAGGTGTGGACGTAGTCCTCCTGGTTGAGCATGCGCCACAACCGGCTCGCCGTGACCCGCGCGAGCGTGTGCTCGATGTGAATCGAGGGACGCAGCTTCACCACGTCCTCCGCGCTGTAGTCTCGCCGAATGCCGAGCCAGCGCGCGTCTTGCTCCCAGCGAGCCTTCAACTCGTCCACCTGGCTCGCGAATGAATCGATCATGACGCCTCCTTAGACCAACGGGCATACGGGATGTCGTGTCCGCGCGCCGTCCTGCGGGGCCTCCGCAAGGCGCGAGGGCCGCACTGGAGCGGACCCTCCAGAAGGTCCGAGCAACGCGGCGGAGGTCCCGCAGGACAAGCGAGGGCCGACAGACCGTATGCCCATTGGTCTAGACCTCGCTCTCCGATAACAGGGCCTCGTAGGCCGGCACCGTGAGAAACTCTTCATATGTGTCGCTCAAACTCAAACGGTCGAGCAGCTTGCGCGCCTGAGCCAATCGCGGCAGGCCTTCGAGCTTGGCGAGCGCGCGATCGCGCAGGCTCGCGTACAGCTCGGGCGTCACGGTCGCGCCCGAAGCCAGCTTCGCGCCCGTGTGCAGCCAGTGCCAGATCTGCGAGCGCGCGATCTCGGCCGTGGCCGCGTCCTCCATCAGATGGTGAATCGCCACCGCGCCGTTGCCCGAAAGCCAGCTCGCGAGGTAGTGCAGCGTCACCTCGATGTTGTCCGCGAGCCCCGCTTCGGTCACCGCGCCGCCGGGCACCTGAAAATCGAGCAATTGATCGGCGCTCACGTGCACGTCCGGGCGCTGGCGGTGCAGCTGGTTGGGGCTGTCGCCGAGCACCGCGTCGAAGACGCCTTTCGCCAGCGGCACCAGATCCGGATGCGCCACCCAGGTGCCGTCGAAGCCCGCGCCGCTCTCGCGATCCTTGTCCTCGCGCACCTTCTCGAAGGCGCGCGCATTGACTTCGGCGTCCTTGCGGCTCGGCACGAAGGCGGACATGCCGCCGATTGCCATGGCGCCGCGGCGATGGCAGGTCTTCACCAGCAGCTCGGTGTAGGCGCGCATGAAGGGCACGCCCATCGTCAGCTGCGCGCGGTCGGGCAGGCGAAAGCTCGGCCAGGCGTGGAATTTCTTGATCGCCGAGAACAGATAGTCCCAGCGTCCCGCGTTCAATCCCGCCGCGTGCGGCCCGAGCGCGTGCAGAATCTCGTCCATCTCGAAGGCCGCGAGCACCGTCTCGATGAGCACGGTCGCGCGAATCGTGCCGCGCGGCAGGCCGAGCGCCTCCTGGGCGTGGACGAAGACGTCGTTCCACAGCGCCGCCTCGCGATGGCTCTCGAGCTTCGGCAAATAGTAGTACGGCCCGCTGCCGCGCGCGAGCAGCGCCGCGGCGTTGTGAAAGAACGCCAAGCCGAAGTCGAACAGGCTCGCGGAAACGGGCGCGCCGTCGAGGGTCAGATGCGCCTCGACGAGGTGCCAGCCGCGCGGACGCACGAGCAGCGTCGCCGTCTCGTCGTGAAGCGCGTAGCGCTTGCCCTCGGTCTCGAGCGACAGCGTGCGGCGCGCGGCGTCCTGCAAATTCGTCTGGGCGGCAATCACGTTGCGCCAGCCGGGCGAGAGCGAATCCTCGAGGTCCGCCATGAAGACCCGCGCGCCCGAGTTGAGCGCGTTGATCATCATCTTGCGCTCGGCGGGCCCGGTGATCTCGACGCGCCGGTCGAGCAGGTCCCGCGGCGGCTCCGGCACGCGCCACTCGGACTCGCGAATGGAAACCGTTTCGGGCAAAAAGCCCGGGCGCTCGCCGCCGGCGATCGCCGCCGCGCGCTCGCGGCGCGCCGCGAG
>DATNPP010000329.1:0-4362 GCA_036703175.1 Oscillatoriaceae cyanobacterium | reverse complement strand
CCTGATTGAGCCCTGTCGAGCGTCCCGCGTGATCTGGCAGAGCAGCCAAGCTGGACGATCCCGAGCTGTGCCTTGAGGGCTTCGACGCCCACGCAGGCGTGCCGGCTGGGTGCGAATGATGCACGAGCATCGGAGTGTCATTTTGTCATTGCTTGAACGTGCACCGTAAGGGGCGTCCGGCGGGCGCCTGATACGGTCTTCTCCGCTTCGACACCGATGGGGGGAGAGTTGCGCCGACCTGATGACGTGAGCAGTGATTGAATATCAACGCTGGCCAATCCTCGAGCCCGTCTCCGAGGAACGGCGCATACGACCCTCGATTGAAAGAGGAGAGGAAGAATATGCGTTTGCATGGTTGGGAAATGAAGGCACTCGTCTTCGGGGTGTGCCTCGGTGTGATGGGGTGTACTGCCAATGGTCCGACGACGACGAAGTCGCAGGTGCCCCAAACGGTCAACGGCGTTCAACTGAACACCTTCGGTGAGTTACCGCCTCCGAACGTGCAGCAGGGCGATCGCCAGGTGCTCTTTTTCGACACGCTCAGTACCGGCACGTTCGAGCAAATGCTGTCCAGCTTGCCGAAGCGCATTCCGGCGGCTCAGGCCGACGTTCTGCTGATCCACCTCAATCAAGACAAGATCGCCGGCGGCTATGCGGTGCAGTCGACCGGCGGCAACTGGGGCGGCGGTCATGGCGGCGATGGCCATGGCTCGGGTTCCTTCGGCCGCGGTTATCCGCAAGGCTACGGGTACTCGAACTATGGCTATTATCCTTACTACGGCTACTATTACCCCTACGCGCTCTACGGCGGCTACTACTATCCCTATACGGTGGGCAGCTACTATCCGTTCTATTACTACAACGGACTGACCTCGCTGTATTCACCGTACTATTACGGCGGATTGGGTTCCGGCTTGCTGCCTCCAGGTTACACGGGGCTGCCCGGAACGACGCCATACGCGGGCATGCCCACGACGACCACGCAGCCTACGACGGCGGCCAGCACCACGGCGCCGATGGGGCAAATGCCGCTGTCGCCCTACGGGCAAACCAGTCCTTACGGGCCGATCATCTAAGCGCCTTCTCCGGGCGGGTGCCATGCTTGCGTGGCACCCGTTTTCGGCTTCATGGGGCCTGTTCGTTCACCCGGTGTTGTAAATAGGCGCGGGTCAGAGAGGCGATCATCGCGGCCTCGTCCGGGCTGAGCCGGGCGCGTGACAGGATCCGGCGCAAGGTGTGCAGCTTGCTCGCGTGTTCGCGTGGCTTGAGGATGCCGGCGGTCGCGAGCGCTTCGGCGAGGCGTTCGGCCAACTGCACGAGGCCCGCCTCGGCGGCGACGGCGTCGAGGGGGCGCTCGCCCGCCACGGGCGTCTCGCTCGCCAGCCGCCACTCGTAGAAACAGATCGTCGCGGCCTGGGCGAGATTGAGGCAGGCCTCGGCCTCGCCGGGAATCGTCATCACCTGGTGACAGCGGCGCAGCTCGGCGTTCGTCATGCCGGTGCGTTCCGTGCCGAACACCAGCGCCACGCGGCCGCCGTGATCGCGGGCCAGCGTGGCGCCGTCGTCGGGGGCGATCGCCCGGCGATCGACGCCGGGCATGGTCCGGGCCGTCGTGCCGACGACGAGGCCCGTGCCGTCGAGCGCTTCTTCGAACGTGTCGACCCGGCGCGCGGCGTGCAGCAAGGGCTCGTGCCCCGCCGAGACGGCCAGGGCGTGGGGATGCGTGGGCGAGACGCCTTCCACCAGCACCAGCTCGCGCAGGCCGAAGTGGGCCATCGAGCGGGCCACGGCGCCGACGTTCTCGGGCAGCGAGGGACGCAACAGGATCACGCGCGTGCGCGCGAGCAGAGCGGACATGGCCAGGTTTTACCACGGGGCGCGGCGCGTCACAAGCGCGCATTCCTGGTAGAATGGGCGCCTGCCAGAAGGAGACCCCCCATGAAGCACACGCTCGAACTCAACGACCGCCAGCTCGAAATCATCCACGACCTGCTCGAGGAGCGCCTGGAAGACCTCGAAGAGGACATCACCCACTACGAGCAGAACCCGGCCGAGCTGGCCGAGATGTCCGAGCCCGGTGAAGAGCCGCTGACGGTGTCGGATTACGAGCACTACCGCGACGAGGTGCAGAGCCTGCTCTCGCTGGTCGACGCAGCGGGCTAGTCCCGAAGCGTGATCGCCGCCTCGAAGAGACGGCCCCAGGGGAAGCCGGTTTCGAAGCGGGCGGGATGCTGCGGGAAGTATTCCGCCCAGAGCTCGGCCAGACGGCGATCGAGCGTCGCGTGGAGCGTCGGCCAGTCGGCGCCGTCGGCTTTCATCTGCTGCAGCTCGGGACGGATCACGCTCTGGTAGAGCCAGTCTTCCGCGAGGCGCTCGGTGATCAATCGATCGAGCGCCTCGCGGTCCGCCTCCGGCAAAATCGCGCAGCACAGCGTCGCGACCACCGTGCCGAACGTGTTGCCGGCGGTGTTCCAGGCGGCGTAGCCGAAAAGCTTCCAGGGATCGACGCGGCGCACCAGCTCGGGCATCAGACGCGGATCGGCGCCGTTGGCGTAGGCCACGTCCGCGAAGGCGGTCGGCTTGGCGGGGGCTTCGAGCGTGAGCAGCAGCGGCTCGAAGTTGCGCGGCGGCGAATCCGGCGCCTCGAGGTCCAATCGTAGCGCCAAGTCGCCCTGGCCGGCCGAGGGCGTGTTCACGGCGAGCACCGCATCGGCGCGCGCCTCGTCGCCGACTTCCTTGGCGCCGGCGGCTTCGATCTGGCCGCGCAGCGTGCGCCACAGGGGGCGATCCTCGTACATGGCCTGAACGCGCTTGCCGTCCAGCGGGTGCCAGCTCGCGGCGATCGTCGGGATGCGGCCGTGCAACTGGTTGAGCGCGCGGGCCACGAGGATGCTGCCGACCTCGTCGGCGCCCGGGTAGATCTTCACGCGATCGCCCACCTGCGTGGTCGTCACCATCTGCTGCAACTGGGCTTGCTCTTCGATGTTCAAGCCGTAGGCGCTGGTGTCGTCCTGCGTGAGCAGCAGCGTCGTGAAGAAGTCCGCACCGGCCCAGCGGACCATCGTCTCGTTGAGCTGGAAGTTGCGGCCGCGGGTCTCGAGGTAGTCCTCGAGGATCTCGGCGGGAATCTGCGCTTTCGCCTCGTTGGCGATGCGGCGGTCCTCGTCGTCGTTGCTGGACTTGAAGCGGTGCTGGTGGAAGCTCCAGCGGTAGATGAGCTTGCCGTAGCGATCCCAGTAGGGCTTTTCCTCCTCGTTCACGTCAGAATTGGAGAGGCGCATCGTGACGCTGTACGCGTGCAGCGGCAGGTTCGGATGGCGCTCCTTGAGGGTGCGCAGCGGCGCGAGGTGGGCCATGAGGTCGTGCAATCCGTCGGGGGATCGCCGGCTGGGCACCAGCCCGCCGTACGCCAGCGTATCGACCGCGATGACGAGGGCATCCGACTTGGCGCCCACCTCGAGCAGCCATTGGCCGAGCTTCTCGCGCTCGGCGATTCGCGTCAAATTGCCGAGCCACGCGCGCGGCGGCAGCAGGATGGTTGCGCCGGCGATCGCGCCGATGCGCGCCGGCAGGTCGTACGTGACCGGGCGGTCGTCGAGGGGCAGAACGGCGATGGTGGTCATGCTAAAGCAGGATCAGCACCGGCGTGGTCGCGCCGACCTTTTTGTTCAGCAGCGCGGACTTGAGCGCGTCGCTCGCGATCGACGTGAGCACCAGATCCGCGTGCAGCGTGCCTTGCGTGTGCTCGGCCTTCAAACGCAGCGGGTTCAATCCGGCGCTCTGGTCGTACTCGGCGCCGTCCTTGAAGTACTTCACGCTGAGCGCGGCCGTGCCGAAATCGATGACCTTGCCCTTCACGTCGCGCAGATGCGGCAGCAGCGCGGGCTGTGCGCCCAGCTCGCGGGCGTCGACGATCACGCTCGAGTTGCTCGCGGCCAAGGGCAGCGGCGAGGTGACGACCTGCATGGCGCCGCTGGCGCCCGGCGCCGGGGTCACGGTGCCCGAGGCGGTGCGGCCCGTGATCACGTCGGCCAATCCACTCTCGCCCCAGAGCTGCTCATGCAGCGTCACCGTGGCGGTGCCGTCGGGCGCGAAGACGGGGTCGTCCGCCTTGGCGGCCTTGACGAAGGCGTTGACCTTCACGAGCAGCGCGTTGTTCGTCACCGTGAGGTCCTGCACGCGGGTCGCCGAGTCCACCGGAATCAGCTGAACGTCGTGCGCGAGGCGGCGGTAGGCGTCTTCAGAAGCCGCGCGGCCGCTGATGAACTCGCGGAAGGCCATCGGGCCGCGATCGCCCGGCAGGCCCTCGCCCGTCTCGGCCAAGGCGCCGTTGCTCCAGTCGATGTGCAATCCGTCCGAATC
>DATNPP010000202.1:0-6926 GCA_036703175.1 Oscillatoriaceae cyanobacterium | reverse complement strand
GCCAGTGCTGCTTGAAGAAGCTTTCCGCCGCGGGCAGCGCGTAGCAGGCGCCCAGCGCGAGGCCGCCCAGCGCCAGACCGAAGATGCCGGCGTTCGCCAACGAACCGGCGAGCGAGGGCGCCGCGTCGAACGCGAAAATCTGGGTGCCGGCCACGCCGAGGAGACCGCCGACCACGGTGGCGCCACCCGCCGTCACGGCGCGCCAGTGGCTCTGCAAGAAGCTCGGCGTCGAAGCGACCTTGACCGGTTGCGCCGGAGCGGGCTTGGCGGCCGGCTTGGCGGCCGGGGTCGAAGACGCGGGCTTGGCAGCCACCGTGCGGGCGACGGGGCGGACGGACGAAACGGGGCGGACGCTCGAAATGGTCGACATTGGTCATTCCTCCTGGCAAACGTTAGACTTCACACTTCACACAGGAGTTATCGGCCCGACGCGCCACCATTCGTCCAAGGTCTCGCTAAACCCTCCCCAAGGGAACGTTAACGCATTGTCAATTGGCGTCGTCTCTAGCCGTACAAATACCGCAGCGCGCGCGGCAGTCGGCGGCGCCAATCCCGCTCGCTGTGAGCGCCACGGGTGTCCGGAAACCACTCGAAGTGATAGCCCGACACGAATCCCTTACGGCCCAACAGCTCGGCCATCCATTCCGCGTGCTTGATCACGATGCCTTCCGCCTCACGTGCACCGCAGTCGAGATAGATCCGCGGATCGCCCCCCGCGCGGGCCTTGGCGACGTAGTGGAAGATCTCGCCCTCGTTCACCCACAACGACGGCGACATACAGAGCGCCTTGCCGAAGCGATCGTTGTGCCGGAAGAAGCCGTACAGCGCGAGCAAGCCGCCCAGGCTGGAGCCGCCGATCAAAGTGTTCTCGGCGCCCTCGAGCACGCGCAGATCCTCGGCCACCATCTCGGCCAATCGGCCCGTCACCCAATCCAGCAGCTTGTCGCCGAGGGCCTCTTGCTCGTCCTCGATCGGCCAGGGCGTCAGCTCTTGCGCCCGCTCCGGGCCATGATGAATGCCGACGACGATCGGCACCGGCTTTCCCAGCGTCGCACGCACGTTCATGGCGTGATGCAGATGCCAGCCGCCCGCGAACGAGCCGTGATCCTCGAAGAGGTTCTGCCCGTCGAACATGTACGCGACCGGGTAGCGCGTCTCGGGATGCGCGTCGTAGCCGGGCGGCAGGTAGATCGTGAGGCGATGGCGGCTCGGCAGGCCGGGCACTTCGAATGCTTTGCTCGTGTGCAATCGGCCGCGCAGCAGCGAGCGGGGACGGGGCATGGGTTCTCCAAGAAATCGGGAGGACCATTCTGCCACGTTCGCAGCAAAAAGGGCGACCTTTTCGGGTCGCCCTTCGTGCAAACGGGGAATTAGACGCTCAGACGACGCTTCGCGGCTTCGAGCGAGAAGGCCCAGGCCAGGTCCTCGCCCGTGATCGAGAGGCTCCACTCGGGCAGCGGCGTGCGGAAAATCGCGGCCCGGCGCAGCGCAGGGTGCTCGGAGGCGTGCAGCACCTCGTCGGCCTCGGCCAGCGGCAGCACCTGACCGTTCTTGCGGTCCAGCACCACGGCCTCGTCCGCCAGCAGCGACACCAGCTGATCGTCCAGCGCGTTGCCCGCACGCATCAAGTTCATCATCTCACGGACCACCGACGGATGGAGCACGACCAAATGACGGTCGTCTTGATTTTCGAGCAGCGTGTAGCGTTGGACCGGGCCATCGCCACGGCGAACATTCACTTGATAATCAATGGGGAACATCGCAAAGCCTCCTGAGCACCTCGTTTACAGGATCGACTATAGCAGGATTAAGACAAATGATCAGTCATTTATCTTTACAATAGCGGATAAGTATTGTAACAGACTCTGCCCTAGAGCGTCCAAGAGAGACGATCTCCAGATTAAGCGCACCATGGCGGCGCACGGGCCTAAGGCACGCCGAGCACCTCAGGGCGCTTGCCAGACCTTGCCGTTCTGATACCGGATGTAAACGACGTCGTAACTGACGTGGTCCGTGTTTTCGAAGCCCGAGAGCACCCAGGAACACTTGGTTTGCTCACCCGGCAAAAGCGGGCTGTCGGCAACCGCCAGGTACGAGGCGCTGCCCGCGTTGCTCACGGGCTGGCCGTTCGCGTCCCAGCAATGGAAGCTGATGCGATAGCCGTTGATGGTCTCCCGGCTCGTGTTCAGAACGCGCACCGTCACCTCGGGCGTGCCGACCGTGTCGAGACGCGTCTCGCTTTCGAGCACCGCGAGCGGGGCCACGCCGGCCACTTGCAGCGCCTGCGCCCGCGGATGGCGCGCGTTCGCCTTGAGATAGGTGGCGATCGCCGTCGTGGGCTTCGGCGCCGACAGCAAGGGAATCAGCCCCGCCGGGAAGTCCGGATTGTCCAGCGCGACCGGCAGCGCGGCCTTGCCGTCCGGCCCTGGCTGCGTGAGATCCGCATTGGAGGCGATTAACGCGCGCAGCTTCTGCAGATTGGCCGGTTGTCTGCTCGCCTGTCCCCAACTCGGGTCGGCGAGCAGGGTTTCGAGCGCATGATGCGTCTGCTGCGCCCGCGCGGCCTCGGCGAGCTCGCGCGTCCGCGTCGGATCGGGCGTGGGAGCCGGTGCGATGCCCGGTGGCGGCGTCGCGCCGCCCTGCCAGCCATGGGCGATCCAGGCGAGCTGCTCGTCCGAGAGTCGATTGCTTGCGACGATCTTGTCGCGCAGGCCCTGCCATTGCGGCGCGTTCGCGTAGCGCGGGGCGATCGCCTGCAAACGAATCATCGCGCCCTGGTAATCGCCCGCCTTGATGCTGCTCTGCACCTGCGTGAGCGCCGCGGTCAAGTCGGCCGGAACCGGGGTCGGTTGCGGCGTCGGCGCCGGCGTGGCCGGCCCGGCGGTCAAAATGCGCAGCAGAATCTGCACGCGCGGCGATTTTGCGGAAGGGCCGCTGAGCTCGAGCAGGCACCCGAGGGCCTCGATCTTCTTGCCGTCACGCATGTAGCCGAGCGCCTTGGCGACGGCGGCGGTGGCCGCCGGATCCTCGTTCGGCGGCGGCACGAACAGATTGGCGCCATCCTGAAACACGCGCGCGTCCTGCGCGAAGGCGGGCGCGAGCGGCATGATCAAAACGAGCGCGAGTATGAGCCAGCGTTTCATCGACTCCGCCGTCGTCGTGTTGGCACACGGAACGGCCCTTGCGGGGCCTTGGCAGCCAACATTGGTCGTATGGCTGCATATCTACCCGAGCAGCAGGTTTTCCAACGAAGTTCGATACACGCTCGCAAGGCTCGATCCTTCGTTGGTGGGCCGCGCTTCGCGTTCTTATACTGGAACAAAGAGGAGGACGCGAGATGGCAAACGAAGAATTCACGGGCGAATTGCCGGCAACGGAAGAACAGACCCAGTTCAAGACCGGCGAGCATGTGCCGGATGACGGAGCGTACGCGTGCGTCAATTGCGGCAAGCCATGGAAAGAAGCGCCCATGGTCAATCTCAAGAAGGGCGACATGATTCCGGTCTGCTCGGACTGCGGCCCGCTCAGCCGCTGGGTGAAGGTGTGACGGGGAGGCCCCACATGAACAACTGGGACGCACGCGCGCTGGCGCCGGACGCGGCCAATCTGAACCAGCCGCCGGAACCGGTGACGCCGGCCGGCATCACCGACGTGGGTCGCACGGCGCGTTCCGGCGGCGGCGGCGGCCCCGTGACGCCGGGCGCGATCACCGATCAGGCCGGCACGCCGGACATGACGGTCACGCCCGGCGCGATCACGGATCAAGCGGGCGCGAACGGGGCGCCCAATCCGCCTGGTGCGATCGTGGACGTTCCGCCGCGAAATCGGTCCGGTGAATGACGCGTTGCGGTAGAATGAGGCCAGGAGGTCCCCCATGACCCTGACCGATTACCCGCAACTGCAAGCCTTCATCGCGCAGCTCGACGCCCAGGCCGGCCGGCTGACCGCCGACGACGCGCCGGCGGCGATCGCCGTGCTGACCGAATACCTCGAAAGCGGCGCCAAGCTGGGCCGCAGTTTGCGCGAGGTGACCGCGCGCTTCCGTCCGGCGGATCCGGTCGGCGTCGCGATTTCGTACCTCTTCGTCGTCGTGGTCGACGCCGCCAACCACCAGGGCCGCGAACACACCCTCGCAGCCTACGCGGCGCAAGCGGACGCGCCGCTCGCGAAAGAAGCGGGCGAGTTGTACGCGTTGCTGACCAGCGATCGCTTCGGCCAGCTCAAGGGCGCACGCCCGATCGTCGGCGGTCATCGAGGCTGCACGTCAGCCTAGACCGCGCCCTAATCGCCACCCCCTGGGCCATGCCCTCTTCCTCCCTCGCGGAGGAAGTGCCCGTCAGGGCGATGGAGGGGCCTCCTTATCCGGCGCCGTGCGCCGCAAGGAAGCCCCTCCTCCGGCGCTGCGCGCCACCTCCGCCGCGAGGGAGGAGGAGGGCCTTCGCATACTTGGCCGTGGAACGGGCTATCGCAGCAGGCCCAGTTTCACCAGCAGGTCCTGGAAGCTCCCGCCGTTGTTCGCGTTGTCGGTGTTCTCCGCGTGATTGCCCTGGCTCGCCCGGCTGGTCCGCGTCGGCGGCACGCCCGGGCGGACGTGGGTGGTCGTCGCAGGCTTGCGGACGACGGGCTTCTTGCGGACCGGCGTCTTGGCCTTGGCCGGCGTCTCGGGAGCGGCCTTCTTCGCGACGGGCTTCTTCACCGGCTCATGCACCACCGGGTTCTCGGGCGCCGGCGCGTGATCCGGCGTGATGGCCGTGCGGGCCAGGCGAACGCTGTCCGGCACCGAGCCGATGCGGCCGAGGCCCTGGAAAATCGCCGAGTCGAACGCGCCCTGGTTGCCGGCGTCCTGCGCCGCATGCGCCAGGTCGATCGCGTCGCTCACCGAGTTGATGTGGTGCTGGCCCATGGTGATCGCGTCCGCGGCGGATTGCTTGTTGCCGAGCAGCAGGTGCACCTTGGCGACCGCCGCGCCGTCCTGGCCGGAATTGATCAGATACATGCCGCGCTCGGCCGCTTGCTGGGCGGTCTGCTTGTCGCCGAGCAGCAGCGCCGCGCGCGAGAGGTGCGCGGCGTCGAGGCCGGTCTTGAGGTGGCCGACGCCCTTCTGAAGAATCTCGTTCGCGAGGCTCTCGTTGCCCAGCTTCGCGGAGGCCTTGGCGAGCTGCGCGATGCCGGTGCCGCTGCGGGCGTGCGTCAGGCCCTGCTTGATGGCCGCCTCGGCCGTCTGCTTGTCGCCGGCCGCGAGGGAGACCTTGGCGAGCTGCGCGCCGCGCGTCGCCGAGACGGCGTGCGGCAGGCCCTGGCCGATCGCCTTGTTGGCGAGGCTCCTGTCGCCCAGCTTGAGGGCGGCTTCGGCCAGGTGCACGACGTCGGACATGTACTTGATGTGCGTGAGCCCGTGCTCGATCGCGAGCTTCGCGCTCTTCTTGTCGCCCAGCGCGAGAGCGGCCTCGGCGAGCTGAGCGCCGTCCGTGCCGCGATCGATGGTGGGCAGGCCCTTGGCGATCGCCGCCGCCGCAGACTTCTTGTCGCCGATCTTGAGCGCCGCCTCGGCGATGTCCGCGCCGTCGCCGCCGTTCTTGATCGTCTCGAGTCCTTGCTTGACGAGCTTGTCAGCCTGCGCCTTGTCGCCCGCGGCGAACGCCGCGTTGGCGAGCTTGGCGGCGTCGCTGCCGTTGTTCACGCGCGTGAGGCCGTAGGAAATCGCCTTGCTGGCCGAATCCTTCTCTCCGTGCGCCGCCGCCACCTGGGCGAGCTGCGCGGCGTCGTTCGCCGTCTTGATCTTGTAGTGGCCCATCATCAGAGCGGTGCGGGCCTGCTCGGCGTCGCCCACGGCGTACGCGGCCGAGGCGAGCTTGGCGCCGTCGGCGCCGGTCTGAATGTGATCCAGTCCGTGGGTGATCGCGTCCGAAGCGGCCGCCTGGCGCAGCGCGGCGAGCTCGGCCGGCGAGATCTTGCCGGCGGCGGCGTTGGCGCTCACGCGCAGGCCGTCCTTGCCGAGCGCCTGCGCGGCCAGATCGGCCACCTGCTTGTCATTGCCTTCGACGGCCTTGGCGGCCATGCGGCCGTCGGCTTGCTTGAAGACCGCGAACATTCCCACCAGCGGATCGATCGGCATGACTTTCCTCCTGAGACTTCACACGCAGGAGTTATCGGGCCGTTAACGCGCGGACTCGGTTAGCACGAGCCTAAATGTTGCTTAAAAAACCCTCCAGGCGTTCGTGTGGTCGCGCGGCGATCGCCCCAAAAGGCTCGAGCCCCGCCCGAATCGGGCGGGGCTCTGTGCGTATCGTGTCCGATCAGCGATTGATCTCGGTCGTGCCCTGGAAGTTGTCGCCCCAGGCGTTGACCCAGCCCTCGCCCTTTTGATCGTACGAATAGAAGTGGTTGTAGCTGGTCGCGAGATCGGCGTGCACCGCGTATTGCACCGGCGTGCCGGGCGCGACGTCGCGCAACAGGAAGCCCTGCGTGTTGTCGTGCAGGTACTGCAAGGGCACGTCCTGCGTCGTTTTCCAGCCATCGGTGCTGATGTGGGCGTAGGTGCCCTCGCCCGACAGCGTCGCCTCCTCGCCGGAGCGCTTCAGGCCCAGCTTCTCGAGCAGGCTCTGCACGCGCGGGTTGCTCGCGTCGAAGTGAATCACGCTGCTGTCCGTCGCCGCGCCTGAGAGGCTCAGGCCGTCCCGGCCGAGCGCCTGGGCGGCACGATCGGCCACCTGCGCATCGTTGGCCTGCACAGCGCGCGTCGCCGCGGGCTTGAAAGACTCGAACGCTTTCGCCAAAGAATCCAGGGGCATCGCTTCCTCCTATCGCATCACACGCCGGAGTTATCGGCTGATTGACGCGACAATCGGTTAACCCACGGATAAAAATGGCCTAAAGATCCCTGAACCTTCCGGGCGAGAATCAGAGAACTTGCAGAAACTCGGTCT
>DATNPP010000235.1:0-1898 GCA_036703175.1 Oscillatoriaceae cyanobacterium | reverse complement strand
CGCGACCATCGATCGCGGCGGCCAGGCGATCGTCGAGGCCGGCACGGGCTCGGGCAAGAGCTTCGGCTATCTGCTGCCCGTGCTCTTCGCCGGCAAGCGCACCGTCATCTCGACGGGCACGATCCAGCTGCAAGAGCAATTGCTCGAGAAGGATCTGCCCTTTTTGCTCGAAGCGAGCGGCAGCCCGCTGACGATCGCCCTCGCGAAAGGCCGCGCCAACTACCTCTGCCGCCAGAAGCTCTGGGAAGCCGATCGCCAGATCGGCCCCGGCGATCCGCTGCGCCGCGAGCTCGACGCGATTCTGCGCGAACGGCCGAACTGGGACGGCGATCTCGCGACGCTGCCCTTCGCGCCCAGCCCGCGCTTCTGGAGCGAAATCGCGAGCACCTCGGACGACTGCCTGGGCAACCAGTGCGAGTTCTACGACCAGAACCCCTTCCGCATGGCCCGCGTCAAGCTGGGCAAGGCCGAGATCATCGTCGCCAATCACGCCCTCTACATGGTCGATCTGGCCTCGGGCGGCGGCATATTGCCCGAGCATGATCTCGTGATCTTCGACGAGGCGCACCACTTGCCGCGCGTCGCCGGCCAGGCCTTCACGGCCAGCATCGGCCGCTACGCGCTCACCAAGTTGCTGCAGAAGATTCGCCGCCGCTGGCAGCCGCCGCCGGACGGCATCTCCTTTCAACTGGTCGGCGCCGAGAGCCGCTTGGCCGAGTGGCTCTGGCGCCACGATCGCCCGCAGTTCCGGCTTTATCCGGACTCGGACTTCTTCGACATCGCCGAGGCGATGCTCGAAGGCCTCAACGAGCTGCGCGTCTGGTTGGAAAACGGTCCCGTCGACGGCATGCTCTTCGACGACGCCGAGGTCAAGGCCAAGGCTCCGCTGCATCGCCCCAAGCTCGCCCAGCAGCTCAGCAACCTCATCGCGCGCTGGGAGTTCTTCGCCAACTGCGCGGACGTCTCGGGCACCGAGCGCGTCAACTGGGCCGAGCTCGATCGTGAGACCGGCTACTTCGAGCTCAAGAGCGCGCCGCTCGACGTCTCGCGCGAGCTCGCGCAGCTGCTCTGGAACGACCGCACCGCGATCCTGACCTCGGCGACGCTCTCCGCCGGCGAGGACTTCAGCTACTTCCGCTCCCAGCTGGGCCTCGGCCCTCAGACGGCCGAGCTGAGCCTGCCGTCGCCTTTCGACTACGAATCCCAGGCCCGCCTGTACCTGCCGAGCTTGCCCGAGCCGAACGATCCGCGCTTCGAGCAGGCCAGCCACGCCGCGATCGAGGCCATTCTCCAGGCCTCGCGCGGGCGCGCCTTCGCCCTGTTCACCTCCAATCGCGCCATGAAGGCCGCCTACGCCGCCCTGGCCCCCAAGCTGCCGTACCCTTGCAAGCAACAAGGTGATCTGCCGCGCACCCGTCTGGTCGAGTGGTTCAAGGAAACCGGCAATGCGGTGCTCTTTGCGACGAGCTCCTTCTGGGAAGGCGTGGACGTGCCCGGCGACGCGCTCTCGTGCGTGATCATCGACCGCCTGCCCTTCGCCGTGCCCGACGATCCGGTCGTGCAGGCGCACGTCGAGCGCATGAAGATGCAGGGCCGCGACTGGTTCCGCGAGTTCACCCTGCCCGAAGCGATTCTGCGCCTCAAACAGGGCTTCGGCCGATTGATCCGCACCACCTCGGACACCGGCGTGGTCGCCATCCTCGACTCGCGTCTGCGCACGAAGTACTACGGCCGCGCGATCCTCAAGGCCTTGCCGGCCTGCGGCCGCGTCGACGCGATCGCCGACCTGGCCGCCTGGATGGAAGCCCTCAGCCCCGAAGCCTTCTAGGCCACATCCCCCAATCCGCGCGTCAGGGTGCGCTCGGGACGACTTGTCCCTTGTTTGAGCCCGAAGGGCG
>DATNPP010000194.1:0-1941 GCA_036703175.1 Oscillatoriaceae cyanobacterium | reverse complement strand
TCCTGGCGGTAGCCCATCCAGCACAACAGGGCGAACAGGCTCGTGTTCACCTCCTGGAAGTGCGCGAGCGCGTCGATGACCAGGCGATCGATCAAGAAGAAGTCCGCGCCGGTCTCGGGCATCGTACGCACGCCCGCCACGCGGCGCATGAGCCAGTAGTAGAAGCGCGAGAAGGCCAGCGTGCGGCGGGATTCGCCCAAGCGCTCCGCGCGGACGGCCCAGACGATCCGGGCGCCCGACTGCCAGCGCGCCAGCAGCTCGGGAATCGTCTCGGGCGGATCCTGCAGGTCCGCCGCCAACACGACCGCGCAATCGCCGTCGGCTTCGGCGAGGCCGCAGAGAATCGCCGCATGCGAGCCGGCGTTGCGGGCGAAGCGAATCGCGCGCACGCGCCCGTCCTCGGCCGCGAGGCGGCTCGCGACCGCGAAGGTCTCGTCCGCCGAGTGGTCGTCCACCACGATCAGCTGCCAGAGCTCAGGCCTTTCCGCGAAGACGTCGCGAATGCGCGCGTAGAGCGTCGGCAGATTCGCGGCCTCGTTGTAGGCCGGCACGACGATCGACACCCGCATCAGCGGCCGCCCATCAGCCAGATGCCCGTCAGCATCACGCCGAGCGCGGCCATCTTGCGCAGCGTCAGCGCCTCGTGGAAGAACATGCTGGCGCCGAAAGTGACGAGCAGAAAGGTCAGGCTCACGAGAATCGGATACGCCGTGCTGAGCGGTTCGGTGGCGACCACGCGGAACCAGACCAGCGCCGCGAGCCCGTAGAGAAAAAAGCCCAGGTCGAAGCGCGGCTCGCGCGCGAGGCGCAGAATCGAGGCCAGTCCGTCGAAGCCGCCGGCCGCGACGATGCCCGCGCGCAGCAGCAGATTGGCCGCGACGGTCAGTCCGGCGCTCACCAGCACCAACAGCCAGCCCACGACGCTCATGAAGCCGACTCCAGCGCGCGAAGCACGTGCTCCTGGTCCTCGTCGGTCATGCCCGGAAAAAGCGGCAGAATGAGCGTCTCACGCCAGGCCTGCTCGCTCACGGGCAACGCCGGGCTGCCGGCATAGGCGGGCTCCAGATGCGCACACATGATGCCGCGACGGCTCGCGACGCCGCGGGCTTGAAGATGCGCCATCAAGGCGTCGCGCTCGATGGGGGCGTCGGATTTGAGGCGCACGATGTAGGACTGATAGCTGTGGGTGCGATCGCCCGGGCAAACCGGCGGCTCGAGCCAGGGCACGCGCGCGCGAATCTCGGTCTCGTACCGCGCGGCGAGGCGCCGGCGCTCGGCCAGAATCGTCTCCAGGCGTCCCATCTGGGCGAGCCCCAGCGCGGCCTGCAGATCGGTCATGCGGTAGTTGTAGCCGACCTCGTCGTAGTGCTCGAACACGGGCGTCGCGCTGTTGTGGCGCGCGAGGTCCGAGACGCTCATGCCGTGATGGCGCAGTCGGCGCAAGCGATCGGCGGACTCGGCGTCGCGCACGGTGATGAGGCCGCCCTCGCCGCTCGTCACGACCTTGCGCGGGTGGAAGCTGAAGCAGACCGGATTCGGCGAGTCGCCGATCGCCCGGCCGCGGTAGGTGCATCCGATGGCCGGTGCGGCGTCCTCGACGATCGCGAGGCCGCGCGCGTCGGCGATCGCCTGCAATTCATCCAGATCCGCGGCCACCCCCTGATGCACCACCAAAATCGCCTTGGTGCGCGGCGTGAGAAGCGCCTCGACCGAGGCCGGATCGATCGTGTAGGTGCGCGCATCGATCTCGGCGAAGACCGGTTTGGCGCCACAATAGACGATCGCATTCGCCGTCGCGATGAAGGACATGCTCGGGCAAATCACCTCGTCGCCCGGCCCGACGCCGACGAGCAGCAGCGCCAGGTGCAGCGCCGTGGTGCACGAGGTCGTCGCGATCGCGTGCGGCGCGTTGACCGCCTGCGCGACGGCCTGCTCGAAGCG
>DATNPP010000129.1:0-10289 GCA_036703175.1 Oscillatoriaceae cyanobacterium | reverse complement strand
TCGCAAAGGCGGGCAGCTTGTCGCCGCGGTGCACGACGATCGGGCAGTCGCAAATCGACAACAGCTGCGTGCGAATCAGATCGCCGCTGATGGCCGAGCCGCCCATGCCGCAAATCAGAATGCTCTCCGGGCGCTCGATCGGCAGCGGCACGGCGCGGCCGCGCTCGAAAGCGGCCTCGGCGGCCTCGGGCAGCTGATGCAGGAAGTGCCGCATCCGGCCGGCGTCAAGGCGGGCCAGCTCTTCGGGGGCGTCCAGTCGCTGCATGGCGTACGAATTCCTCTCTACCGTCGGTGTGACCGGAGACAGCGTATCATAACACGCTCACCGAGCGGCCCTCAAGAATGGACAAGGCTCTCCGGCGTTTTCGACCTTGTACCCGAAAAGAAAGAGACCCGGCCGAAAGGGGCCGGGTCTCGCCGTTTGCGTATCGAACTAGAACGTCGCCTTCGTGGAGACGGTGAACTGCTCGTCGCTGATGGCGCTCGACGTGTTCCAGAGCGTGTTGTCCTGGTTCGCGTTGAACTTGCCCTGCGAGTACTCGAGGCTCAGCGTCGGAAGGCTGAACAGGTTCAGGTCCGTGCCGATCGTGAGGCCCGAGGCCAGCGAGGGCGAGCCGAGCCCGGCGACGCCGAGGCCCGCGCCGGTGTTCTGCGCGGCGATGGTGAAGCTCGGAATCACGAGCAACGCCGGCGTCTTGAGCTCGACGCCCCACGAGTCGTAATCCGCCTGGCCGGCGAACAGGCTGCGGGTGTTGCCGAAGCTCGCGCCCAGCGCAGGCATCGGGGAAACGTCGCCCGCGACCATGCCGATGCCGGCGCCGAAGCCCGAATCGCCGATGTTCATGCTCGACAGGCGCGCCGAGAGCTTCGTGGCGTCGAGGCCCGAGGTCCAGCTCGTGTTGCCGAGCGCTTCGAGCGTCAGGTCGAGATCCTCGGAGCCCACGTCGAGAGCGGCGCCCAGGGTCTTGTCGTTGAGGCTCGTGTTGAAGTAGGTGAGCGCGGGGCCCGCGCCGACCAGGTTCAGCTTGGCCGCGCCGAAATCGACGCCCACGGTGGCGATCGCCTGCGAGCCCGCGTTCCAGGTCTGAAAGCCCGGAATCGAGGCCGGCAGCGCGGTGGTCGCGCCGGACATCAGGTAGGGGCTCGCGAGCGCGCCGCGCTCGAAGCCCAAGCCCAGGTTCACGCGGCCGAGCGTGAGACCCCACGTCGTGAGCAGATTGCCCGTCGGCGCGAAGGCCTGCGAGTTGTTGGGGTCGATCACGTCCACGAGCACGTTGGTGCCGGGCAGCCAGGCCGGCGCCGCAGCGAGGCCGTTGGCCGTCAGGCCCTGCGCGAGCGCGCCGGAGCCGTTCATGCCGGGGGTGCCGACGAAGCCGTAGCCGCCGGTCGCGTTGGTCCAGACGTTGGTCTTGAACGGATCCGCGAGCGTCGAGCCCAGTTGCATGTGATCACGCAGCGCGCCGACGCCCGAGGCCATGTCGATCCAGCCCGGGGTCCAGTGCACGAGGTTCTCGGGCATGTACACGTCGGTGATCGCGCCGTTGCTCACGCCGCGCAGAAAGGGATTGCCCACCGACTGCGGGTTGTACAGGTCGACGTTCAGCTGGCTGCTCCAGGCGAGGTCGTCTTGCAGCTGGGCGTCCAGGTGCAGATTGCTGCGCACGCGGAAGTCCGCCCAGGGCTGGTTGGCGAGCGCGTTCGAGCCGGAGAAGTCGCGGTAGTCCGCCTGGAAGCTGCCGCTCAAGCGCACGCGCTTCTCGAGGGTCGACACGCGCGAATCGATCGTGTCCTGGCGGCTCTTGAGCGCATCGAGCTCCTCGCGGAACTGGCGCTGCAGGCGGGCGATCGTTTGCAGATCCTCGGGGTTCACGCCGGGCTCGACGCTCACCTCGCCGCCGTTGGCCTCGGCGATGCGCGCGTCCACCGCGGCCATCACGCGCGCCAGCGCGGCGGCGAGCTCGTAGCGGGTGACGGTCTTGTTGCCGCGGAAGGTCCCGTCCGGGAAGCCTTCCATGACGTGGTACTTCTCCATCAGAGCCTTGATGGCGTGGTAGGCCCAGTGATCCGGGCTCACGTCCTTGAGCTCGCTCACCTTCGTCATCGCGGCGGCGGGAGCGGGCATCGCCATGGCGAGACCCGCCAGGGTGACCGTGCCGGCCAGCGCGGACGCGGCAAACTTCTTGAACGACATGCTTTCCTCCTCATTGACGGCTGACGGCGCGAAACATCAACAGGGCGCCGTGCCGGAGCAGTCCGTGCCTCGGTGGGTGCAGGATAGCCGACGGTTGAAGCGGCCGTGCCACGCACCCATGGGCAGCTGACATGAACTCATGCTTGCTTGGGCATTATATCCAAATCGTCTGGTTCCAACACCTCGCATCGGGCAAGCATCCGCATGTGACCATCCGGTGACGAATTCGCTATAATGGCTCGAACAGAAAGGATCCGCTTCGATGCCATCTGCGGCCGCGTTCGATCTTTCGGCCTACTGGGCGGCCTGGCGCGCGGCGATCGACGAGACGCTCGATCGCCTGTGTCCGGCGAGCCATCCCGCCGTGCTCTGGGAGAGCATGCGCTACAGCCTCCAAGCCGGCGGCAAGCGCATTCGCCCGCTGCTCACGCTCGCGACGATCGAGGCGCTGGGCGGTGAGCCCAAAGCGGCCCTGCCGGCGGCCTGCGCGGTCGAGTTCGTGCACACGCAGTCGCTGATTCACGACGATCTGCCCGCGATGGACAACGACGATCTGCGCCGCGGCAAGCCGACCAACCACAAGGTCTACGGCGAGGCGCAGGCGATTCTCGCGGGCGACGCGATGCTCGCTTTGGCCTTCGCGCTTCTGAGCCACGAGCTGGCGGCGGCGTACGGCGCCGAGCGTTGCCTGGCGGCCGTGCGCGAGCTGGCCGAGGCGACCGTGGATATGGTCGCGGGGCAAGTGGTGGACATGGCCTCCGAGGGCCGCGACGTGACGGCCGATCAGCTCGACTACATTCATCGCCACAAGACGGGCGCCTTGATTCGCGCGAGCGTGCGCCTGGGCGCCATTCTGGGGGCGGCTTCGCCCGAGCGGGCTGCGGCGCTCGATCGTTTCGCCGAGGCGCTGGGGCTGGCTTTCCAGATCGCGGACGACATTCAAGACGCCACCTGCAGCGCCGAAGAGCTCGGCAAGACGCCCGGCAAGGATCAGGCGGCCGGCAAGGCGACCTATGTGGCGCTCTACGGCCTCGCGGCGGCACGCGAGCGGCTTGCGGCGACCACGTCGTCGGCGATCGCCGCGATCGCCGAGTGGGGCCCCGAGGCCGAGCCGTTGCGGGCGATCGCGCGTTTCGTCGGAGACTCCGCCGCGTGATCCACGAGCCGCTCATCGCGGGGGCGATCGCGCTGTTTTCGGCCCAGGCGCTCAAGACGATCACGAACGTCGCGCGCGAGCGCCGTTTCAACTTCCGCGTGGTCGTGGGCACGGGCGGCATGCCCAGCTCGCACACGGCGCTGGTGGTCAGCCTGACGACGGCGGTCGGACTCGCGCATGGCTTCGACACGCCGCTCTTCGACGTGTCCGCCGTCTTCTCGAGCATCGTCATGTACGACGCGACCGGCGTGCGCCAGGCCGCCGGCAAGCAGGCGGCGATTCTGAACAAGATGATGGAAGAGCTCTCCACGATGCACAGCATACGCGAGGAGCGCCTCAAGGAGCTTTTGGGCCACACGCGCCTCGAAGTCCTCGGCGGCGCGATCTACGGCATCATCGTGGCGTTGCTCGTCCACTACGGCTGGTAAATGAAGACGCGACTGGATCAACTGCTCGTCGCGCGCGGGCTCTTTCCTAGCCGCGAGAAGGCGCAGGCCGCCATCATGGCGGGCATGGTCCGAGTCGGCGGCGTGCCCGCGACCAAGGCGGGCCAGCCGATCGCCGAGGACGCGGCGATCGAGGTGACCGGTCAGGCGCATCCGTACGTGAGCCGTGGCGGCCTGAAACTCGAAAAGGCGCTGGACACCTTCGGCGTCTCCCCCGAAGGGCGCGTCGTGCTGGATGCCGGCGCCTCGACCGGCGGGTTCACCGATCTGCTGCTGAAGCGCGGCGCCACGCGCGTCTACGCGGTGGACGTCGGCTACGGCCAGCTCGCCTGGGAACTGCGCCAGGATCCGCGCGTGGTCGTCATGGAGCGCACGAACGTGCGCCACCTGACGCCCGATCGGATCGAAGAAGTCCCCAGCTTGATCGTCGCGGATCTCTCCTTCATCTCGCTCGCGAAGGTGCTGCCGGCGCTTTCCGCGTTGCTCGCGCCGGGCGGCGAGGCGATCACGCTCATCAAGCCGCAGTTCGAGGCCGGCCGTGAGGCGGTCAAAGGCGGCGTCGTCCGCGATGCGCGTGTGCATCGGCGCGTGATCGAGGAAGTTCGCGACGCGGCCGCCCAGCATGGTTGGGGCCTGATCGGGCTCACCTACTCGCCGGTGAAGGGCCCAGAGGGTAATATAGAGTTTCTGGCGCACTGGCGACCTGCGGGGCAGGCGCTCACGGACGCGGCGATCGCCCAGGCCGTCGACGCCGCGCACGAGGAACTGGCATGAAGCGTATCGCCGTCGTCTACGCCGAGACCAAGCCGAACATGCCCGCACGTCTCGCCGAGCTGCGCGCCTGGATCGACGAGATGGGCTGGACGGCGCGCTATCTGACCACCGCCGTCAGCGATCCGCAAGAAGTGGCCGGCAGCGAGCTGGTCGTCGTGCTGGGCGGCGACGGCACGTTCTTGCACGCCGCGCGCCTCGCGATGGCGGAAGAGATCCCGATCCTCGGCGTCGATCTGGGGCGCTTGGGCTTTCTCTCCGAGGTGGCTTTCAACGACATTCCCGAAGCCTTCGCGCGCTTGCAGGAGGGCGATTACGGCATCGAAGATCGCGCCATGATGCGCATCTCGGCCCATCGCGACGAGCTTTTGCTCGGGGAGTTCACGGCCCTCAACGACGGTGTGATCACCAAGGGCGCGTACGCGCGTCTCGTCGAGCTCGCGACCTACGTCGACGGGCACTTTCTCACGACCTACTCGGCGGACGGCCTGATCATCGCGACGCCCACCGGCTCGACCGCCTACGCGCTCTCGGCCGGCGGTCCGTTGTTGACGCCCGATCTGCCCGTTTTCGAGCTGGCGCCCATCTGTCCGCATTCGCTCTCGGCGCGGCCGATCGTCATTTCGGATCAGCGCTGCATCCGTGTGGTCGTCGAAGGCCCCGAGGGGCTCGACCTGTACCTGAGCGCCGACGGTCAGGAGGGCACGACGGTCCGGCTGGGCGACAGCATCCTGTTTGAGCGTTCGAAGCACCGTGCGCGCCTCGTCAAAGTCGGCCGCATCGACTTTTTCACGCGATTGCAGACCAAGCTGCAATGGGGGGCGTCGCGGCGATCGCCGCAAACGCTCTCCGGCGTTCGTTGGGAGGAAAGCGGCGTTGAGTAATGCCGGGACGCCGTACACGGCGACCGACTATGCGTTCGGCTGCCTGTTGTTCCCGTGGATCTTTTTCGGCGGCTTCGCGATCGTCATCTGGGGCTTTATCGCCTTACCTCCCTTCTTCTTGGACAGCGACACGGTCGGCGTGCTGAAAAATGCCCCCGCGGCGCACGTCTTCGAGGGGATCGCGCAGGTGGCCCCCGACGCGCCTCGGCTCACGGTGCCGAGCACGGGGCGGCCGGCGATCGCCATCGATTTCGACGTCAAACAGGTCGAAGTGACGGGCTCGGGAAAGAAAATCTTCTATCCGTTGTTCCACGATCGCCGTGGCGTGCCGTTCTCGCTGAAGACGAAGCGCGCCACGTACGAGGTCGAGTCCGGCTACACGGACTACGTGGGATTCGGAACGTCGCAGCCGCTCGGGGAACTGCGCGCGTTGGGAGATCCCGTGCAAGCGGACGCATTGCCCTCCTGGGCGTTGCACTGGCACGGCCAGGAGGCGCACGGCCAACCGGGGATCGACTACAGGCTGAGCACTTCGGCCCTGCTCCCCGGCGATACGGTGACGGTCGTGGCGCAGCCTCGGACCGTCAAGGGTAAACTCTCACTCGGGCCTTCGCCGTCTGGATTCGTCGTGCTGGTGGGGAGTTTTGCGGCTTTGACCGCGGCGCACGCTGAACAGGTCCATACCGCGGAGGTCTGGTTCTTCGGGTTTACGATCTGGCTTTCGCCGTTCATCCTGCGCCGTTTACTCGGGGCCGCCTGGGCGAAGTAGGTGGAGGTGTCGTCGTGAGAGTCGTGCAAGAGGACTCCCAGTTGTTGGTGCTCGAGTGGGGCAACCTCGGTAAGCAAATTTTCGGCGTCTGTATGATCGCCGGGAGCGTGCTGATGGTGCCCACCTTGAAGGATCATCTTTGGGGGGATGCGCACCACAAAGGCGGCGTCTTCGCCGTCATCGCCGCCTTCGGCTTCGGCGTTGTTCTACTTCTGAAAGCCAAGCAGCGCTATACCTTCGATCGCCGAATCGGTCAGCTCACGATGGAATCCAAGGGACTGTTGGGGCAATCGCAATACGCGCTGCCTCTGTCGCAGATCGAAGGCGTCGGGTTCAGAAAGACCCGGAATGACGGAGAAGGCACGCTCGGCAAAAGGTGGGCTTACCACGTCGAATTGCTCATGAGTCGAGACGGGATCGCACTTCCCTTGCAATTGCCGCCGCTGAAAAGCGGCGACGCGGCGTATGACCTCTCCGGCAAGATCTGCACGTTGTTGAATCTGGAGCGCCCGGCGCCGGAAAGCGTGCCGCCGCTCTCGCTCAGCGAAAAACCGATTCCGCTGCCCTTCGTCTTGCTCCTCGTCGCGCTCGTCATTTTCGGCTTCGGCTTTTTGGTCTGGAAAGGCATGCACTAGGCGTCCCGCTGGCGCTGCGCGAAGCCTGAGCGATACAATGGGCGCAAGGAGGAGACCGTGAACGCAACGACGCATTACGACCTCGCCATCCTGGGCGCCGGCAGCGCCGGTTACTGGGCGGCGCGCACCGCAGGCGCGACCGGTAAGCGCGTCCTCCTGGTGGACGCGGGACCCCTGGGCGGATTGTGCATTCTGCGCGGCTGCATGCCGACGAAGGCCATGCTGCGCTCGAGCGAGATCATTCATCTCGCCAAACACGCCAACGAAGTGGGCGTGCTCGTGAGCGAGGTCGGTTACGACTTCTCCGCGATCATGGCCCGCAAGCGCCACTGGGTCAAAGAATTCGCCGACTACCGCGCCGAGGGCATCCTCAAGCAGCAAGGCTACGAGTTTCTGCAGGGCCGCGCGCGGTTTCTCGACGCGCACACGATCGACGTCGGCGGCCAGGTGATCACGGCGGACAAGTTCCTCGTCTCGACCGGCTCGGTGCCTTTCGCGCCCGAGATTCCCGGATTGACGGACGTCGGCTTCATCACGAGCGACGAGGCCCTCGACCTCGAGGCTCCGCCTAAGAGTCTGATCGTGCTCGGCGGCGGCGTGATCGCGCTCGAACTCGGGCAGTTCTTCGCGCGCTTGGGCACCGAGGTGACCTTCGTGCTGCGCGGCGAGCGCGTCTTGTCCGCCGAGGACGACGACGTGGCGCTGTCGATTCAGAAGTGCCTCGAGGAAGAAGGCATACGCATCGTTCCGGAGGCCGCGATGGAGAATTTCCGGCGCGAGGGCGATCGCAAGGTCCTGACCCTTCGGCACCGCGGCGAGCGCGTCGAGCTCGCGGCCGAGGAGATCCTCGTGTGCCTCGGGCGCGTGCCCAACGTCGGCGGGCTGAACCTCGAAAGCGCCGGCGTCGACTTCACGCGCCAGGTGCTTCCGGTGAACGCGCATCTGCAGACCAACCAGCCGCACATCTACGGCGCGGGCGATGCGACGGGGCGCCACTTCATCGTGCACGTCGCGATTCAGGAGGGCATCCACGCCGCGCGGCACGCCCTGGGCCTCACCGAGGCGCCGATGGACTACCGATTGTTGGCCTGGGCCATCTTCAGCGATCCCAACGTCGCGCGCGTGGGGCTCTCCGAAAGACAGGCTGCTCGCCAGGGTATTCCATACGTGGTGGGCACCTACCCGTTCGACGATCAGGGCAAGGCCCTCGTCTCGAACCTGACCAAGGGCTTCGTGAAGGTGATCGCCCACGCGGAAACGGGCGAGATCCTGGGAGCCGCGGTGGTCGGCGCCGAGGGCGCGGACCTGATCCACGAAATGATTGTCGCCATGTATTTCCGCAGCACCTGTGAGCAGTTCCTGCAGATTCCGCACCTGCATCCGACCCTGTCCGAAATCTGGCTGGACCCGGTGGAGGAGTGCGAGGAGAAGCGCGCCGAGACGAAAGTGGGGGTAAACGCATGACCGTCGACATCGAATCCCTGTTGAAAGAGACGCGGCTTTTTCCGCCGCCGGCCGGATTCAGCGAGCACGCGCACATCAAGAGCAGGGCCGAGTACGAGGCGCTGCGCGACGAGGCCGACCAGGATCCCGAGGGCTTCTGGGCGCGCCAGGCCCAAGAGAACCTCAGCTGGTTCAAGCCCTGGAACCGGGTGCTCAACTGGGACAATCCGCCTTTCGCGAAGTGGTTCGAGGGCGGCAAGCTGAACGTCAGCTACAACTGCCTCGATCGCCACGCCGCCACCTGGCGCAAGAACAAGGCCGCGATCATCTGGGAAGGCGAGCCGGGCGACACGCGCGTGTTGACCTACCTCGATTTGCTGCGCGAGACCTCGCGCTTCGCGAACGTGCTCAAGGGCCTGGGCGTGAAAGAGGGCGATCGCGTCGTGCTCTACATGCCGATGGTGCCCGAGCTGGCGATCGCCATGCTCGCCTGCAGCCGCATCGGCGCGACGCACTCGATCATCTTCGGCGGCTTCTCGGCCGAGGCGATCAAGGATCGCGTGAACGACGCGGGCGCCAAGGTGATCGTGACGGCCGACGGCGGCTATCGCCGCGGCATCGTCGTGCCGCTCAAGAAGACCATCGACGAGGCCCTCGCGCACACGCCCAGCGTGACGGACGTGGTCGTCTACAAGCGCACCGGCGAGGACGTGCACATGGTCGGCGGCCGCGACCACTGGTGGCACGAGCTGATGGAATCCGCGAGCCCGCACTGCGAGCCGGCGCAGCTGGATTCCGAGCATCCGCTCTTCATTCTCTACACCTCGGGCACGACGGGCAAGCCCAAAGGCGTCGTGCACACGACGGGCGGCTATCTGCTCGGCTGCGCGCTCACGAGCAAGTGGGTCTTCGATCTCAAGGAAGAAGACACCTACTGGTGCACGGCGGACATCGGCTGGGTGACGGGCCACAGCTACGTGGTCTACGGCCCGCTCGCCAACGGCGCGACGACGGTGATCTACGAGGGCGCGCCCAACTGGCCCGAGCCGGATCGCTTCTGGGAGCTGATCGACAAGTACCAGGTCAGCATCTTCTACACCGCGCCGACGGCGATCCGCGCCTTCATGAAGTGGGGCGAGCAGTGGGTGCTCAAGCACAGCCTTTCGAGCCTGCGGCTACTCGGCACGGTCGGCGAGCCGATCAATCCCGAGGCCTGGATGTGGTACCACAAGCTGATCGGCAAGGAGCGCTGCCCGATTGTCGACACGTGGTGGCAAACAGAGACGGGCGGCATCATGATCTCGCCGCTGCCGGGCGCCACGGCGACCAAGCCGGGCACGGCCACGCTGCCGCTGCCGGGCATCGACGTGGCGATCGTGAACAAGCACGGCGAAGAGGTGCCGCGCGGCCAGGGCGGCTTCTTGGTCGTCCGCAAGCCGTGGCCGAGCATGCTGCGCACGCTGTACAAGGATCCCGAGCGCTTCGAGAACGCCTACTTCAAGGAGATCCCCGGCATGTACTTCACGGGCGACGGCGCCCAGCGGGATCAAGAGGGCTACTTCTGGATCATGGGCCGCGTGGACGACGTGATCAACGTGTCGGGCCATCGCCTCGGCACGATGGAGGTCGAGAGCGCCCTGGTGAGCCACCCGGCGGTCGTCGAGGCGGCCGTGGTGGGCCGTCCGGACGAGATGAAGGGCCAGGCGATCACGGCCTTCGTGACGCTCGCGCCCGATCACGCGGCGTCCGAGTCGCTGCGCACCGAGCTCAAGGCCCACGTGGTCAAGGAAATCGGCGCGCTGGCCCGTCCCGAGGAGATCCGTTTCACGGATTCGCTGCCGAAGACGCGCTCGGGCAAGATCATGCGGCGTCTGCTGCGCGACATCGCGGCGGGCAAGGCCTCGGTGGGCGATACGACCACCCTCGAGGACTACAGCGTGCTCGCCAAGCTGCAAAGCGACGAGGAGTAGAACCGGGCGGCGCTGCGAACGCAG
>DATNPP010000127.1:0-2461 GCA_036703175.1 Oscillatoriaceae cyanobacterium | reverse complement strand
AGACGCGATCGCGCCCCTGCTTCTTGGCCTGGTACAGGCTCGTGTCCGCCTGATCGATCAGGTCCTTGGGCGTGAGCGAGCTGGTGGGATCGCTCGCGAGGCCCACGCTGCAAGTCACCTGCAAGGGCGTCTGGCCGCGGCCCCAGAACGGATGCGCCTTGATGTTGCGGCGAATGCGCTCGGCCACCTCGAGCGCCGCCTCGGGCGGCGTTTCGGGCAGGATCACGACGAACTCCTCGCCGCCGTAGCGCGCGACGAGATCCGTGTCGCGGGTGCTCTTGCCGAGCACGCGCGCGACGCCCTGCAGCACGTGATCGCCGAGCAGGTGGCCGTGGGTGTCGTTGAACTTCTTGAAGTGGTCGACGTCCAGAATGATCAGACTGGTAACGTGCTCGTGCCGGCGCGCGCGCTGCAGCTCGGCGCTCAGCTGATCCTCGAAGTAGCGCCGGTTGTAGATGCCGGTCAAGCCGTCCGTCACGGCGAGTTGCTGGGTCGCGCGGTAGAGCTGGGCGTTGCGAATCGCGACCGCCGCCTGCGAGGCCAGAATATCGAGCAAGCGCTGATCGGACGCGTCGAACGCGTCCACCTCGCGATGCAACAGCGCGAGCACGCCGAGCACCTGCTTCTCGGTCTGAATCGGCACGGCCATGAGGGACAAAAAGCCCGCCAGCGCGCCCACGTTGAGCGCCTCTTCCGAGAGATCGGCCTTGATCACGGCCTCTTTCGAGCGCGCCACGTAGCCGATGATGCCGTGTTCCACCGGCAGCTGCAGCGGCGTGCGCGGCAGAAAGGGATCGGCCGTCGCCTGGCGCACGAGCATGCCGCTCTTCTCGTCGAGCAGGAAGATCATGCAATCCGTGTAGGCCACCACGCGGCGGATTTCCTGGCTGATCAGCGTGAGCGTCTGCTCGAGGTCGATCTGGCTCGAGATGCGCGTCGCGACTTCCTGCAGAATCGTCAGCTGCTGATTGTACTCGGAGAGCTCCTGGCTGGTCTGGCGCAGCTTGAGGAACATGCGCACGAAGTAGGCCGTCGCGAGCAGCGGAATCAGCACCAGGCTCATGCCCCACCAGGACTGGCTCTCGTACATCGTCGCCATCAGCAATGCGCCCGGCGAGAGCGCGAGGGTGACGATGATCTCGGTGCGATCGTCTTCCCAGATGATCCGCAACGGCGAGATGCCGCGCATCAAGCCGATGTAGCTGTCGACGATCAGAAAGTTGACCACCAAAAAGGCGATCGTGCCGAGGGCCACGAAGCCGTAGTCGTCCGGCCCCGGAAAGCCCGGAATGTAAACGTGATAGAAGGTCAGCGCCGCGTCGGCGGCGATGTAGGCGAGCGAATACTGGCCGAGGTTGAAGAACGCGGTGCGCCAGGATTCCTTCCAGCGGAAGCGCGCCGTGGTGATCGCGACGAAGGCCGCCACCAGCAACGTCGCGGGCAATCCGAGCATCAGCAACGCGGCGAAGGCGATCAAGAAGCCCGCCGTCATGCGGCCGCCGCGCGGCAGCGGAATGTTCGTGAGCTCGGCGACGACGCCGAGGCCGAAGAGCAGATAGAGCGTCGGATTGGCGAGGATCGTGCCGCGCGTCAAATGCCAGACGGCGTGCGCGATGTGCCCGAGCGAGCCGCCCGCCGCGAGGCCGCGGAAGACGGCCGAAAAGGACGTGTCCGTCAGCACGAAGTAGGCGGCCGCCAGATCGCCCACCAGGATCACCAGGGCGAAGTAGACGGTCGCGAGCGCTTTCAGCTTGGCGCGGCGGGCATCAGACATGTTCGGGGCGACAACCCTCCGGGGCGGGCGAACAAGCTTATCATACCCAGCGGGCGGGCGAAGGAGGCGCGCTAGCCTTCCAGGATCTTGGGAACCCGGAAATAATCGCCCTCACGCGACGGCGCGTCGACGAAGACCCCTTCGAGGGGCAGCGACGGGCGCGGCGAATCCTCGCGCAACGCGTTCGAGACCGGCAGCGGATGCGCCGTGAGCGGCACGCCGGCCGTGTCGAGCTGCGCCAGCTCGCCGAAGTAGTCGAGAATGCGGCCCAGCTGCTCGGTGTAGCGCTCGAGCTCTTGAGAGTCGAGCTCGAGGCGGGCGAGCTTCGCGATGTGGCGCACGTCGTCTTGTTGAATCATGGCCCCATTCTGGCCCATGCGGCGCATGAGCGCAAGCGGTAGCGTGGACGCTTGCTCGGGTAGAATGCTCGCGACGAGTGGAGGACACCCAGCCATCATGCGCGAGATCTTTCGCACCAAAGACATCCTCGCGCTTCGCAGCGCAGAAGGCGCCGAGAACACAGGGCTCAAGCGCGTGCTGGGCTTCTGGTCGCTCACGGCGATCGGCATCGGCTGCACAATCGGCACCGGCATCTTCGTCATGACGGGCATCGAGGCGGCCACGCACGCCGGACCGGCCGTGGTGCTCTCGTTCCTCATCGCCGGCCTCGCGCGCGCGCGCGCGGCC
>DATNPP010000115.1:0-1734 GCA_036703175.1 Oscillatoriaceae cyanobacterium | reverse complement strand
CTCCAATTTGATCGACCGGGCCGTCGACACGCTCAGGCACTCGCTCTTGGAAGAGGGCCTCATCGTCAGCCTGGTGATCGGCCTGTTCCTGCTGCACGTGCGCAGCGCGCTGGTGATCGTGCTGTCGATCCCCGTGGCGGTGCTGATCGCCTTCATCCTGATGCACCTGCTGGGCATCAGCAGCAACATCATGAGCCTGGGCGGCGTGGCGATCGCCATCGGCGTGCTGGTGGACGCGGCGATCGTCATGGTCGAGAACGCCTACCGGCACCTGGCCGAGCCGGGCGTCGAGGAGGACGTCCAGGACGTTCCCGGCCGTGCGCGCGACTTCACGCAGACGATTCTCCACGCCGCCAAGCAAGTCGGCCGGCCGATCTTCTTCTCGCTGCTGATCATCCTGCTTTCGTTCTCGCCGGTCTTCTTGCTCACGGGCCAGGAAGGCAAGCTGTTCCACCCGCTCGCCGCCACCAAGAGCTTCTCGATGGCCGCCGCGGCGCTGCTCTCGATCACGCTCGTGCCCGTTTTGATGACCTTCTTGCTCAGAGGCCGCCTCAAGCCCGAGCAAAAGAACCCGATCTCGCGTCTGTTCATCGGGGCCTACCGGCCGGTGCTCGGCCTGGCGCTACGCTTCAAGAAGATCACGCTGGCGATCGCGCTGGTGGTACTCGTGCTCGCCGTGCCGCTCGCGCGAAGCATCGGCAACGAGTTCATGCCGCCCCTGGATGAAGGCAGCCTACTTTTCATGCCGACCATGCTGCCGGACATCAATTTGACTGAGGCCAAGCGCATCGTGCAGGAGGAGGACCGCATCCTCGCAAGCTTCCCCGAGGTCGCCAACGTGCTCGGCAAGGTCGGCCGCGCGGACACCGCGACGGACCCCGCGCCCGTGAGCATGATCGAGACGATCGTGACGCTCAAGCCGCGCGGCCAGTGGCCCAATCCCCGGCTGAGCAAGGACGAATTGATCGCCCGAATGGATGCCCGGCTGCAGATCCCCGGCGTGTCCAACGGCTGGACGCAGCCGATCATCAACCGCATCAACATGCTCTCGACCGGCGTTCGCACGGACCTGGGCCTGAAGATCTACGGCTCGAACCTGCAAACGATCGAGAACCTGGGCATTCGGGCCGAGGCGATCCTCAAGCAGGTGCCAGGCTCGGCGGACGTGTACGCCGACCGCGTCGTGGGCGGGCGTTATTTGAACATCGTGCCGAACCGCTGGGCGATCGCCCGCTACGGGTTGAGCGTGGGCGACGTGCAGCAGGTCATCGAGGCGGCGATCGGCGGCATGACGGTCACAAACACTGTCGAGGGGCGCGATCGCTTCCCGGTGCGGGTGCGCTACGCCCGCGACTTCCGGGCCGATCCGACCACGCTCGGCCAGGTGCTCGTGCCCACGCCCGCCGGCGCGCAGATCCCGCTCGCCGAGCTGGCCGACATCACGGTGACTGACGGCCCGCCGATGATCTCGTCGGAAAACGCGCTGTTGGATTCGATCGTGTACCTGAACGTGCGCGGGCGAGACATGGGCTCGTTCGTGCAGGCGGCCACCCAGGCGCTCGACAAGAACCTCAAGCTGCCGCCCGGCTACTACTACGGCTGGAGCGGCCAATACGAGAACCAGATTCACGCCCAGAGGCGGCTGGAGGTAGTGGTACCGCTGGCGATCGGCATCATTTTGCTGTTCCTCTACTTCACCTTCCGCGACTGGACCGCCTCGCTATTGGTGATACT
>DATNPP010000108.1:0-2901 GCA_036703175.1 Oscillatoriaceae cyanobacterium | reverse complement strand
GATTCTGTTCGCCTCGATCAAGCGCTTGCCGGCGACGGGCCTGGGGCCCGACCTCGCGCCGGACTGGGGCGGCATCGCCACGGTGGGCCTGCGGCTCTACAACACCTTCGGCTTCCAGTTCGAGATCATCTCCTTGCTGCTGACCGTGGCGGTCGTCGGCGTGGTGGTGCTCGCCAAGCGCCGCATCTAGGAGGAACCATGGTCGGTACTCAGGACTTCTTGATCGTCAGCGCGGCTCTGTTCGCGATCGGCGTGGCCGGCGTGGTTTCCCGCCGCAATTTGTTCATCATCTTCATGTCGATCGAGCTGATGCTCAACGCCGTGAATCTGAGCTTCGTGGCCTTCGCGCGCCATCTCGGCACGCTCGACGGCCAGATTTTCACCTTCCTCGTCATCGCGCTGGCGGCCGCCGAGGCGGCCATCGGCCTGGCGATCGTCATTCTGCTCTTCAAGAACAAGGAATCGCTCTCGATCGACGACTTCCGCTCGTTGAAGCAATAAAGCCCCAAGGAATCGCCGCATGCAAGACAACGTCATCGTCGCCCTCGTCCCCCTGTTCCCACTGATCGGGGCGATCCTCATCGGGCTCATCTCGTTCTTCTCGAGCCACTCCGAGAACGGCCCCAATCGGGGGCTGATCGGGGCGATCGCCGTCGCCGGCCCCGCCATCTCGTGCGTGCTGGCGTTCCGCATCTTCTCGGGCCTGGGCGACAACCCGCTCGGCTACTTCCACACGCTGTTCACCTGGTTCTCGGCCGGCCAGCTGGTGATTCCCGCCGAGTTCTACGTCGATCGCCTCAGCAGCGTGATGATCCTCATCATCACCTTCGTGGGTTCGCTGATTCACCTCTACTCGGTCGGCTACATGTGGGAAGACCGCGGCTTCGCGCGCTTCTTCGCTTATCTGAACCTGTTCACCTTCTCGATGCTCGTGCTGGTGCTCGGCGAGAACCTGCCGATGATGTTCCTCGGCTGGGAAGGCGTGGGCACCTGCTCGTATCTGCTGATCGGCTTCTGGTTCGACGACACGGCCAAGGCGCTCGCCGCCAACAAGGCCTTCATCGTCAACCGCGTGGGCGACTTCGGCTTTCTGCTCGGTATCTTCACGCTGTTCTGGTTCCTGGGCTCGCAAA
Source organism: Oscillatoriaceae cyanobacterium (assembly GCA_036703175.1). Classification (GTDB taxonomy): domain Bacteria; phylum Cyanobacteriota; class Sericytochromatia; order S15B-MN24; family JAQBPE01; genus DATNPP01. Next base: position 1,768 of record DATNPP010000108.1, on the reverse strand, counting down.
ACGTCTGGTCGCTGGACTTCCCGGTGCTGCGTGACCACGCGCCCTTGCTGGCCGGTCCGATGGCGAGCGTGATCGGGCTGCTGCTCTTCGTGGGCGCGACCGGCAAGTCCGCCCAGATTCCGCTGCACGTGTGGTTGGCCGACGCCATGGCCGGCCCCACCCCCGTCTCGGCCCTGATCCACGCCGCCACGATGGTCACGGCGGGCGTCTACATGATTGCTCGCATGTCCTTTCTGTATTCGCAGGCCCCGCTGGCGAGCGCGGTGATTGCGGCGATCGGCACGGCGACGGCCCTGATGGCCGCGACGATCGCCATCACGCAGACCAACATCAAGAAGGTGCTCGCGTATTCGACCGTCTCGCAGCTCGGCTACATGTTCCTGGCCGTCGGCGTCGGCGCTTACGGCGCGGGCATCTTCCACCTCTTCACGCACGCGTTCTTCAAGGCGTTGCTGTTCCTCGGCGCGGGCTCGGTGATTCACGCGATGCACCATGAAGAGGACATGAGCCAGTACGGCGGATTGCGGCGCAAGATTCCCTTCACCTTCGCGGTCATGCTGATCGCTTGCCTGGCCATCTCGGGCATTCCGCCCTTTGCCGGCTTCTTCTCGAAGGACGGCATTCTGGCCGCCGCGGCGCAGATGCACCAGCCGGTGCTCTACGCGATCGGATTGTTCACCTCGGGCCTGACGGCCTTCTACATGTTCCGCATGCTTTTCTTGACCTTCTACGGCCAGCCGCGCTGGGCGCACCCCAAGCATGAGCACGAGGGCCACGCCCACGACGCGCATGCGGTCGAGCCCCGGGAGGGCCCGTGGCAGATGTGGCTGCCGCTCTTGCTTCTCGCGATCGGCAGCACCTTCCTCGGCTTCCTCGGCATGCCCGAGGTCTGGGGCGGCAGCAGCTTCGAGGCCTGGTTGGCGCCCGCGCTGACCACGGCGAAGGTCGCGCCGATGGAAGACTGGGTGACCTACTCGCTGATGGCGCTCGCCGTCATCGCGGGCGCGCTGGGCATCCTCATCGCCTGGCTGCGCTACGGCAGCCACCGCATCCCGGCGTTCTTGCCTTCGCGCAACTTCCTGCTGGTGACCTTCCGTCAGCTGTACTTCTTCGACCACATCTACCAGGGCCTGATCGTGGCCCCGCTGATCGCCTTCTCCCGCTGGGGGCTCTGGAAGGGCGTCGACAACACCGTCATCGACGGCTTCGTCAACGGGTTGCCGCGCCTCTACTACGGCTTCGCCGGCATGATCCGCTACGTCCAGACGGGCGCGGTGCGGCTCTACGCTTACTTCATGCTTGTGGGCGTGCTCGCCATCTTCATTCTGGTGATGCTGCGCTTCTCGCTGCTTCGGTTCTAAAGGACCCCACCCATGATGTTGCCTTCGTTGCTGTCCGTCGTCATTTTCCTGCCCCTCATCGTCGGCGCGCTTCTGCTGCTCTTCGGCGAGGAAGAGGGCGTGGGCATTTCCCGCGGCACCGCGGTCTGGGTGGGCGTGCTGAACTTTCTGCTCGCGCTGCCGCTGCTTTCGGGCGGTAGCTTCGAGACGAAGCTGCCCTGGATTCCCTCGCTGGGCATTCAGTACTTCGTGCACGTCGACGGCCTCTCGCTCTGGCTGATTCTGCTCGTCACGTTGATGACGCCGATCGCCGCCGCCGCGAGCTGGAACCTCATCAAGTCGCGTGCCAAGCTCTACTACGGCGGCATGCTGCTCCTCTCGGGCGGCATGATCGGCGTGCTCGCCAGCATGGACCTCTTTTTGTTCTA
>DATNPP010000096.1:0-10411 GCA_036703175.1 Oscillatoriaceae cyanobacterium | reverse complement strand
CAGGACCTCGGACGCGAGCGCGGCCTCGCGCAAAAAGCGCTGGTGCGCATCGACGTTGATCGCCCTGGTATCTTCGCCGGGGCGCCGCTCGACGCGGAAGGCCAGGTGGATCACGGCCTCGCAGGAGGCGAGCAGATCGGCCGGATCGTCGCGCTCGAGATCGCGCTGGGCGAAGCGCAGCTTGGGCGCCTGCAGCGTGAGCGGCTCGCGATCGGTCGCCACCACGCCGTCGATCCGATCGTCGGCGAGCAACGCGGGAATGATCTGGCTGGCGAAGTATCCGGCGGCGCCGGTCACGAGTACACGCACGAAGACTTCCACACGGATTGGGAGGACGCTCGCCTTGCATCATACCCACGCGCTCGTCTTGCGAGCACGATCGAGCGCTCGGGTATAAGGCGCATGACGTCACGGCGGGAGGCGCGCATGGACCCCATCAAACGCAGCATGACCCGGTGGATCTACCGCCTGGTACTGGAGAGCCCCAAGGCTCACATTCTGCTTCTCCAGCTCTATCTCGGGGCCGAGGCCTTCCACAACCGGTTCGCCTGGTTCCGGCGGCCCGAGCTCGTGGACGATCCCGAGCTGCAGCTGCTCATGCGCCAGCACTTCGCGGACGAGGACAACCACGCCAAGTACTTCCGCTTGGCCCTGACGCTCAAGGGCGATCCCGTGAACCGCCCGCCGCTCGAGCTGGACTACCTCGTGCAGCTGGCGGCCGCTTTCTGGGAAGAGGGTATTCTCGTGGGCGACACCGTCGAGGAGCTCACGGGCGATCGCCTGTTCACCAATCCGCAGAACCTGTTCGTGCAGCTCGCGTTCAAGGATCTCTCGGAGAAGCGCGCCATCGGCGAGTTCCACCTCTGGCGGGATCTCGCGCGCACCCGCGATCCCGAAACCTACACGATTCTCAAGCGCGTCGTCGAGGACGAGGACTGGCACGTCCACATCTTCCACGATCAGGTGCACAAGCGCCTGGGCGACCCGACGGAGGGCGCGCGTTATCGCGGCCTCTACCGCCGGCTGATCGCGACGAGTCGGCGCATTCAAAATCGCACCAGCGCGAACTTCGTTCGATTCCTGCTCGACCACGACCTGATCGTCGTGACGCCGCTGCAGCGCCTCGCGTTGCGCGCGATCTCGACGCTGCAGGGCCTCGGCACCGGCACGCTGCCGATGGAACGCGCCAAGCAATTGATGGCGCTCGAGACCTCGATCTTCGACGAGCCCACCGAGGCGATCGCCTGATGCCCCACGCCCTCGTCACCGGCGGCACCGGATTCATCGGCCAGCACCTCGTCGATCGCTTGATCGCCGAGGACTGGCGCGTCACGCTGCTCGTGCGTGATCCCGCGCGCGTGCTGCCGCGCCATGCCAATCGCGTCGAGACGCTCGTCGCAGATCTCACGCAGTCGCTGCCGCCTTTGGCCGCGGCCGACGTGCTGTTCCATTGCGCCGCGGACATGGAGCTGGGGCATTCGACCGGGCGCATGAGCCGCGTGACGGTGGACGGCACCGCCAATCTGCTCGTCGCGGCCAAGCAGGCGCGCGTGGGGCGCTTCGTGCACGTGAGCTCGCAGGCGGTGTACGGCTTCGATCGCCACTACTACGACGCGGACGAGTCCACCCCGATGCGCTCGAGTCCCTTCGCCTATTGCGAGACCAAGCGCCGCGCCGAGGTGGCCGTCTGGAACGCCCACCGCGAGGGCTTGCCCGTGGCGGTGTTGCGGCCGGGCTTCGTGTACGGGCCGGGCGATCGCCGCACGCTGCCGCCGGTGGTGAAGATGCTCAGAACCGGCCAGCTCAAAGCGCACATCGACTGGGGCGAGTTCGACACGGGCTGTCTGCACGTGGAGAATTGCGTCGAGGGCATCTACCTCGCCGGCGTGCGGCCCGAGGCGATCGGACGAGCCTACAACCTCGGCGACGGGCGCATGCTGACGATCCGCGAGCTGACGGACACGCTCTGCGCCGAGATCGGCGTGATTGCGCCGAACAAGAATCTGCCCTTTCCGCTCGCCCTCGCGCTCGGGGCGATCGTGGAGACGGGCTGGAAAGCGCTCTTTCTGCCCGGCAATCCCCCGATGAGCGCGTTTCTGGTGTCGATGCTGCACCGCAACTCGGGCTTCAGCATCGCCCGTGCGCGGCGCGAGCTGGGCTACGTGCCGCGGCGGCAGTGGGAAGAGAGCCTGCCCGAGACGGTGCAGTGGTGTGAGGAAGTGACTCCGTGAGCGATCCCTTTCATCTGATCGACGAGCGTGCGGGCGAGATCCTGTATTGCGCCTGCGGCCGCTCGAAGAGCAAGCCGTATTGCGACGGGTCGCACGGCGGCACGGGCATCTCGCCCTGGCGCATTCAGCTGCCCAAGCCGCGGAAGGTGAAGATCTGCGGCTGCGGCAAGACGGGCATCGGGCCGTTTTGCGACGACTCCCATCAGCCGCGCCGGGGCGCGAATTGAGCCATCAGGCGCTCGCGGCGGGCGGGAAGTGCTGGGGTGCCGCGAGCAGCGCGATCGCCGTTTCGAACTCCTCGTCGGCGTGCCGTTCGACGCCGCGCCAGAGCCAGCGCGGGGTCATCAGCCAGGCGAGCCAGGCAGAGTTGAACGTGACCGTCTGACGGACCGTCAATAGGCAGCCGCCCGGTCGGGACGCAATCTCGAAGGCGATTGCCAGCCGGCTCGGAATGCGCAGCGGGCCGTAGCGCGTGACGACGTCGGCCTCGAGCGTCAGCGACGTCGCCGGCTCGTAGCGCGTGACGCGAATGCGGTACTCGCGGCGCTCCAGGCCGATGCGCTCGGAGACCACGAAGCGAGAGTTCGGCGAAAGCAGCTCGGGCTCACGCGGCGAGGCCTCGTGGGCCGAATGGAAGTACGGGTAGAGGCGCTCGTAGTGGCGCAGGCGCTCGAAGGCCTCGAGGGGCGTCATTGGCAACGTCGCCGAATGCTCGAAGCGCATCAGGCCACCGGAACGGCGCTTTCGAGCACCGTGACGACGCCCGCGTCGCCGTCGAGCACCACGCGCTGGCCGGTCCGCAGCCGGTCGAGCGCGTCGTGGATCTCGGTCACGGCGGGCAAGCCGTATTCGCGCGCCGTGATGAGCCCGTGCGAAAGCGTGCTGCCGCGTGCGGTGACGAGACCGCCGGCCACGGCGAAGAGCGGCGTGTAGCTGGGCTTGGGCGTCGGCAGCACCAGGATCTCGCCGGGCCGGAAGGCGGCCATGTCGTCCATGGCGCTCACGACGCGCACGACCCCCTCGATGCGGCCGGGGCTCGCGGGACGCCCTTCGAGCGTTTCGCCGTTCGGAACCGTGCGCGACGACGAGACGGGGCGCGTGCCCCAGAACTCCTCGACGGGCGTTCCGGCGATCGCCCGCTCGTACGCGGCCCGGCGCCTGGCGACCAGGCGGCGCCGGCTGTAGGGCAGCTTTTCTTCGGAAAGCGCGAAGACCTCGTCGAGCGTCAGGAAGTGAATGTCGTCCGGAGCGTCGAACGCGCCGGCCGCGACCAGGCGTGTGGCCAGCTCGGCCACGATGCGGCGCTCGGCGGGAATCAGCCGCCCGCAGCTCAAATGGTGCTCTTCATCGAGACGCATGGCGGTGTAGAGCGTTTCGAGCGCGCGGTAGAAGAAGCGCTTGGCCTCCGGCGCGCGGCCGAGCTCGCGGGCGAGGCGATCGGCGAAGGTGGCGCGCGCGAGCGAGAGCTCCTTGCGGCGCGTCTCGACGCTCACGACTTCAGGAGCGGCCAGGCGCTGGGCCAGAAGCCGATCGAGCAACTCGGGCGCCTCGCCGTAGGTCGGCTGGCGGATGTCCCACGAGAGCGTGAGGTGGCCGTATTCCCGCAGGAACTGCGCGCGCACGGCCTCGGCGGGCGATTGCGGCCAGGCCTGGGCGATCGCCTCAGGCTGCCCCGAGCGCAGCGCCGTGATCAGGGCCGCGTCGTCGCGCACGGCCGTCTCCAACTGTTCGAGCGCCGTGTTCATGGCGATCGTCGCGTTCGCGGCCAGGCCGCCCGTCAGCGTCGCGAGCGCGGATGGATCGCGCCGGCCGAGGGCGATCGCCGCGAGCTCCTCGACGGCCCAGCGGCAGGCCATCTTGATCACGTAGATCGCGAGATCCGGCTCCATGAAGTCGTCCGAGCGCGCGATGACGCGCCGCGCGTAGTCCATCAGGGCCGGCGTCGTCATGACGGCCGGGTTCTCGGCCGAGAGCTTGTCCATCGCGCGGCGATGCTCGGGAAAGTCGCGCTTCCATCGCGCGGCGATGTCCTCGGCATGCGGAAACACGTACGTCTCGAAGAGGCCACTGACCGCGCGGACGCGGGGATTGTCGGGATGCGCGCCGAGGCTGCCGGGGCCTTTTACCCGCGAAAGCCACTGCCGCCAGTGGCGCGGCGCGAGCGTGCCCAACAGCGTGCGCAGATAGCCGCCCAGGTACGGCAGGTGGGCGCTCGCGCGGAAGCGCATCGATTGCGGAATGCGGAAAAAGTCGCGATTGTTGTAGACGTAGCCGCCGATCACGGTGGCGATTTCGTCGGGGCGCCTCGCCGAGAGCCCGAAGCGCGTGTCGAGGGTGCTCAGATTGACGCGCAGCGCGCTTTCGAGGGCCGTCCAGCCCAACGGCGAGATCGGATCCGGAAAGCGCTCGGTGGCGAGGTCCCGGCTCCAACGAATCGCGGGACGCGCGTGCGCGCCGGGCGGCAGGGTCGTGACGGGGCGGGTTTGCAGCAGGTGGATTTCGCCCTCGACGAGCGCCCATTCGAGATCCTGCGCGCGATCGGCGGCCTTCTCGAGACTCAATGCCAACGTGCGCAACGCCTGGGCCTGCTTCGCTTCGAGGCCCGGCACGACGGGCAGGCGGCTGCGCTTCGGCCAGGTCTGATCCGTTCCGTCCTCGCCTTGTACCAGGCTTTCCGCCAGGCCCTGCGTGACGGCGAAGCGCATGGTCTTGCGCTCGGGATCGTCGGGATCGGTCGTGAAGAGCACGCCGGCCACTTCCGGCGCGAGCATGCGCTGGACGATCACGCCGAGGCGCAACTGGCCGGGATCCTGGCCCAAGGTGAGAGCGTGGGCGATCGCCCGCGGCGTGTACGCCGAGGCCCAGACGCGCTTCAGGGCGTCGAGCGCGGATTCGGCCGGCACGTTCAACACGCTTTCGAAAACACCCGCCGCCGCGCTCGTCTCGCCGTCTTCGAGCGTCGCGCTGGAGCGCACGGCGACGGTGGTCGCTCCGAGCACGCGCAGGGCTTCCGAAATCTCGCGAGCGAGTCCCTCCGGCAGTCGGGCCGCGAGCAGACGCGGCTCGAAGGCCTCGGCGAGTGATTCCCAGCCGGAAGTCTCGCGCCGGGCGGCGGCCAGCATGGCTTGCCAGTCGTCGACGAGATCGTTCTCCTCGAGCGTGCGCGCGAGCGCGAGCGCGCTGACGACGAAGCCTGGCGGCACGGGCGCGGACAGGCCGATCGCCCAGCCCAGCGCGTGGGCCTTCGCGCCCACCAGCGGGCGCTGGTGATCCGGAAAGGGACGCAGCGGAGTGACGGCGCGGTGGGTCATTCGAGCATGGCTTTCAGAGTCAGAAGGTCCTCGCGGCCGAGGCCGTGGGTCTCGGCGAGCACGGCCCAGTCGTCCGGCTTGTTGCGGCCGGTGGCGGTGCGGTAGGCGCTTTTCGCGAGGCTGTAGTTCATGTAGAGCACGAGGAGCGCGAAGTTCTTGGGCCCCAGGTCCTTGGCGACGTAGCGGATCACGCGGCTCGCCATCGAGGGGTAGAGCAGCGGCAGATACCAGGCGCCCGCGTCGCGGTAGTGAAAGCGGGCGACCTCCTCGCGCGGCGCGACGAGTCCCCGGCCCCACATGCCCAGAAAGGCGCGCCACTTTTCGGGAAAGCGATCGGTCATGGTGAACTCGCCGAAGGCCTTGTCGATCTCGCTCATGAGCGTCGAGCGGCCGTGCAGAATGCGGCGCGGTTCGGCGACGCGGCGGCGCGTGTCGGCGGCGTAGAAGCCCTTTACGCGCGGCGCGAGGTGGTCGATCGCCGCTTGCACGCCCGGCATCGGCACGAGCGCGTTCACGAGCGAGAGCGCATGGTAGGCCAGCGGCTCGGAGTGGGCCTTTTCGACCTCGCGCAGAAAGAGCGCCCAGTCGAAGTCGGGCTCGGCGCGCAGCAGATTGTAGAGATCCGCAATCTCGCGCAAGCCGGCCTTGTAGTAGGGCAGATGCAGGCAGAGGTGGTGCAGATTGTCGACCGGATGCAGCGCCCAGTGGCGATTCCCCAGGAACTCGAACGGCACGACACGGCTCCACAGCGCCTCGTAGTCCGGCTTGAAGCGCGTCTGCGGGCTCACGAGGCCCCAGTGCGTGCCGAGCACGCAGCGCAGGCTGCGGTGCACGTAGGGCGGCGTGTGGTGGCTGAAATCCAGCTGCTTCTCGTCGTCGAAGAGCTTGGCGAGGCAGAAGTAGTGGTGCTCCCGGTAGAGGGCGAGCAGCGGCTCGAGGTCGGCCGGCCGAATCAGGAAGTCGATGTCGTTCATCTTCTTGTAGGCCGGATCGCCGTAGTACGTCGGCGCGAAGTAGATGCCCTTGAGCACCGCGATGCGCACGCCCCGCGCGGCGGCGGCCGCGAAAATAGGCTGGGCGGTTTCGAGGCGCAGCCGGTTGGTCTCGGCGATGCGCTCGGCGAAGGCCTGCCAGGGCTCGGCGATCGCCGCCGGCACGCGCGGCCAGTGGCCGGTGTCGCGCAGATGCCGGTGCGCCAGCGGACGAATGGCGTTGTGGCTCGCGAGCCGGTCGACCGCGGCCCAGTCGAGGGCCGGATCGGCGGCGATCGCGTCGAGTTCGGCGCGCTCTTCGGGCGTGTGGCAGGCCAGGCTCAAAAGCAGGGTCAGGCGTTCGACGGGGCTGAAGGTCATTTTCCCTCGGCGAGCGCGACGTCGCCGCGGCTGCGGCCCTTCCAGGCCGAGCTGCGCTTGCGCGCCAGGTGGTAGGAATACAGGCCGTTGGCGATCGCGAGCGTCATGCTCACGGGGTGCAAAAAGAGCGTCAGCCAGCCGCCGCCCGCCTGCGCGCACGAGATGGCCCGCGTCATGAGCGCAAGTAGCCCGCACAGGGCGAGCAGGAGCGCATCCCTGGCGGACAGCGGATGGACGAGGCCATCAAGCGCGACGAGCCAGGGCAGCACGAGCGCGACGAAGAGCCAGGCGTGGAGGATCACATAGACCGGCGCCGGTTGCGAGAAGCTGTCCCACGTGTGTTTGGCGAAGCCGCGCCAGGCTGAGCCGAAGCCGTCGTACATGCGGCAGCTGACGAGATCATGCGCGGGGCGGTAGCGCACGCGCAGGCCCTTTGCGACGGCGCGGGAGGCGATTATCATGTCGTCGAGCCAGGCATCGCGAATGCTCGCGTAGCCGCCAATCCGCTCGTAGGCCTCGCGGCGCCAAAACATGAACTGGCCGTTCAGGGCCACCACCTTGGGCTTCGCGCCGCGCGCGAGCAGCCACTGGCTGCCCAGCAAATGGAAGTAGTAGACCATACACGGCACGGTGGCTTGCTCGGCGATGGTCGTCAGCACCTGGCGCGGGTAGAGCGAGAGCACGTCGAGGCGATCGCGGGCGATCGCCCTCAGGCTGCGCCGCACGCAACCGGGATGCAGCACCACGTCCGCGTCCACGAAGACGAGCCAGGCGCCGCGCGCTTCTTGCGAAAGGCGGTGCAGCGCGTGCACCTTGCCGCCCCAGCCGGCCGGCAGCGGCGTGCCGCGCACGAGGCGGATGCGCTTGTCGCGTGCGGCGTAGGATTCGACCAGCGCCGCGGTGCCGTCGGTCGAGTCGTCGTCGTAGACCACGAGCTCGAGCGGCGTGCCCTCCGAAAGGGTCAAGAAGCTCTCCAGAAGGGGCCCCAGGCGCTCGGCCTCGTTGCGCGCGGGCACGCAGATCGAAACGAGTCCGGCGAAATCCGGCGCCGCCTCCGGCAACGGACGGAAGGTGGCCGCGTTCAGCAGCGTGTTGAGCGCGAGCGGCGCGAGCGTGACGAGCGAGAGCGTGACGGCCAGCATCTCAGGCTCCTACCGGCACGGGCTCGACGCGGCCGCTCGCGAAGCGGCCCATCGTCGGGTAGTACTTGCGGCGCCAAATGTTGGCGTCGACGAAGTAGTGGCTCGTCATGAACCAGTTCAGCGCGAAGGCGTACAGCGCGGGCGGCAACAGCGCGCAGACGCCCGCGAAGGCGACGCCGAGGCCGATGGGCACCAGAAACCAGGGCGCCCAGCGGCGCGCGCGTGCCCAGCGGGTAAACGTGTCGTTCGGGACGGGATCAGCCGTCGCGCGCAGGTGATGGTGCGTGTAGCAGAAGGCGAAGTACTGCATGTTGTGGGTGCAGGCGACCATCGCGAGGGTCAGGTAGAACTGGTCGTTGGGCACCAGGGCCGCGAGCCCGAGGATCGCGATCGCCACGCCGCCGATCAGCGCATGCCCCTTGGCGAAGGGTTTGCCGGCGCGCGCGCGGCGCCAGGTGTTCCATGCGAAGCGGCCGGCGAGGAAGGCGCACACGGCGCTGAGCACGAGCGGCAGGGCGATCGGCACGGGCGCGAGCGTGAAGGTCATCGGCTTGATGCCGAGGCCGAGCTGCATGGGACCGCCGGTTGCCTTCCAGGCCAGGCAGACGGCCGCGAAGGCGCCGACGAGCCAGCGCAGATCCCGCGAGTAGGGCCGCACTCCGGTATCGCCCGTCGCCTGGATGTAGCGCCCGTCGCAGGAGTGCAGCAGGCCCTGGTGCTGCCGCGTGATGTGGTAGTAGGCGAGCGAAATGTTGAGCGTGAGCGCCCAGGCGAAGAGTGGCGTGCCGAACAACAGCACGGTGGGAATCAGGGCGATCGCCGTCGCCACGAACGGCACGAACAGGGTGCCGCGCCCGTAGTACGCCCGGCTTTTTTCCGGCAGAATCAGCAGCCAGGTGATCCAGTTGTGTGGCAGCCCGGTGAGCGTGGCCGAGGCCATGTAGGCGATGATCGGCCCTTTGGGCCCCAGGGCATGCGAGAGCGCGAACAACGCGGCCATGAGCAGCGCCGGCACCGCCGCGTACCAGACGAGGTCGTAGCGGCGGGAATGGAACCACAGCGAGGGGGCGGTCGTGCTCACGCTGGTTCTATACCCGGCCGCCCGGTCCGGGGCTCAGGTCGTGAGCATCTGTCCCGTGAGCAGCGCGAGGCCGCGGCCGATGCCGAAGATGATGCCCGCGGTGACGAGCCCGAAGAGCACCTGGCGCAGCCCGGCGTAGAGCACGCCGCGGCCGGTGAGCAGCGTGATGCCGGCGCCGATCAAAAACAGCGCGATGCCGGCGACGATCATGGCGACGACCATCGCCGGCGTGCCCGCGAGGAAGAAGAAGGGCAACACGGGGAGGATGGCGCCGATCGCGAAGAGGAAGAACGAGGTGATGCCGGCCGTCCAGGGCGAGCCGCCCAGCTCGTCCGGGTCGATGCCCAGCTCCTCGCGCGCGAGCGTGTCGAGCGCCGTCTCCTTGTTCGCCATGAGCCGCTCCGCCAGCGCGCGTGCTTGCTCGCGCGGCAGGCCCTTGGCCTCGTAGATCAAGGCGAGCTCGGTCTTTTCTTCCTCGGGCTGCTCTTCGAGCTCTTGCTTCTCGATGGCGATCTGGCGCTCGTAGAGCTCGCGCGAGCTCTGCACCGACACCCACTCGCCGAGGGCCATCGACGAAGCGCCCGCCAGCAAGCCGGCCAGGCCCGTGATGACGATGGTGTGCTGCGAGGCCGTCGCGCCCGCCACGCCCATCACCAGATTGAGGTTGGAGAGCAGCCCGTCGTTCGCGCCGAGCACGGCCGCGCGCAGCGCATTGCCGCCGCCGGTGCGGTGCCGGCCTTCCAGTTGCGCGACGGCCGGACCGCTCAGGCCCTTGCCGCGCGCCAGGCTGACGAGCAATCGCGCGTGTGAGCGCTCCTGGCCGGGCATCTCGGTGTGGGCCGTCTCGGGCTGTTCGAGATAGCCGGCGTTGCCGAAGCGCTCCATGGCCGTGATAGTCGGCAGGACCATCTGGACGCCGAAGCGCGCGGCGAGCCACGCGAGCACGCGCGATCGCCAGCCCACGTGCCGCGTGGGCACGGCATGGCCGGCCTCGCGGATCTTCTGCTCCCAGAACTGCGCGTGACGCTCCTCGGTCGCGGCCAGGCGGCGATAGACGTCCGCGAGCTTGGGATCTTCCTCGAGGTCGGCGAGCGCGTTGTAGAGGGAGACCGAATCGATCTCGTCCTGCCAGTTCACGCGAAAGCGTCGGATGTCGGCACCGGTCGGCATCGGGACCTCCTTGGGGCTCTCTCCTATGATGACGGCCTGAGCGCAGTCGGCTACATGCGAGCGAGGGACGCAACCAGGATGCCGGACGGTACGCAAAAAGTCGTCCGTATTACTTCCGGTCGCG
>DATNPP010000091.1:0-3521 GCA_036703175.1 Oscillatoriaceae cyanobacterium | reverse complement strand
CCGACGACGCACAACCACAACGTCTTCAATCCGGCGAAGCTCACGATCACGCTGTTCAAGAAACCGCACAACGAACGGCTCGCGCCGCCGCCCGTGGTCTGTCGCGTGTAAACGGCGAGAGGCCACGGAATTCCGTGGCCTCTTGATTTAGCCTTCCAGCAGATCGAAGTCTTCCGGCCCTGCGCCGCAATCCGGCATCGGGCAGAGATCGGGCGGATGCTCGCCCTCCTCGATGTAGCCGCAGCGGCTGCAAATCCATTTCTTCGTTCCGTTCGTGGTTTCCACGGCGGCGGTCATCGCGCGCTCCTTTCTATCGGCCGATATCGCTCTTATACCCCGGTTGGCCGCTCGAACGAATGGCTCCGGCTGGTTGTTGAAGAGAATGTAAAGAAACATTAAAATAGAGGCATCACGGGAGTCCGCACCATGGCCTTCATCGATGCCCCGATCATCGTGAGCCTGGCCCATTGGGCCACGCATGGCGGTCACGCCGCCGGCGTGGCCCTGGGTCCGGCGATCCTGGCGCTTCCGGCCGGATTGGGCTGGTGGGGCTGGCGAAGCAGAACGGTGCTGCGCACGCACCGCGATCGCCTGGCGAACCGCCATGCCTCGCTCGCGGCTGGCGTCGCCCAGTTGCTCGAAGCGCGCGGGCTTTTGCGCATGTTCAGCGCGAGCGGCATGGATTACCAGACGCTCGAAGCACGCAGCGCCGCGCTGGGCACCTTGGCCGATCACATCGCGCACGCCCTGCACGTTCTGGACGTCGAGATGGGTCGCGGACGCCCCTGGCGGGCGAAACGGCTGCTCGTGACGATGGAAGAGGACCTCCAACACCTGGAGGCCGAGATTCTCGCGTTGTCCCAGTCGTTGCGCGCGCTACGCGACGAGGATCGCGAGAGCGAGCGATGCCTGCTCGAATCGCAGCAACGCCTCGGCGCGTTGCGCGCCGCATGCGTGGCCGAGCGCGTCGGCTGGACGATCGATCTGTCGAACGCGCTCGACGCTTGCGAGGCCGAGTTGGCCGAGGCCGAGACGCTTCGGCGCAACGGCGACACGGTGCGCGCCTTCCAACGCTGCCGTCGCAACGCGGCACGGTTGAACGAATTGCGCGCGAGCCTCGAGGCGCGCGAGGCCAGCGTGGCGTTCTTTCATGAAGTTCCGTCACGCGTGGCGCGATTGAAGCAGGCGGTAGCGCGACTGGAGCGCTCGGGGTTCCGGGATTTGCCGACGATGCCCGAGGACGCGCTCGTGCAACGGGCCGAGGCGGCGATCGCCACGCTACGCGCCGGCGGGCTCGAAGAGGCCGTTGCTGAACAGCGTGCGCTGCGCGAGCTTCTCGCGGCGATCGCCGAGGCCTCGCTCGCACGCGAAGCGCGGCAATCGCACAACGCCCGGCGTATCAAGCTGCTGCGCGCCGACGCGACGGCCATCGAGCGGCGCTGCGACGCTCTGCCCGTCACGCGGTATCGGGCGGACTATTCGGCGCGCTTGTGGGCGACGGCGCAGCATCTGCTCGACGCGCTCGAACCCGGATTGGCCGCCGTCGAACGGCATTTGACGGATGCGGAAGAGGCGAACGGATTCGCCCAGCAACGCTTCGAGGAAGCCGAACGCCAATTGGAGGCGATCGCCGCGGACCTCGACGAACTGCGCGACCTGGCCGGCCGGGCCCGCACGCTGTGGGAGGCGCTGCCACAGGAAGAAGCACGTCTGCGCGAACGCTTCCTGGCGCTGCTCGGGCAGTGCGCCGAGGCGCATGCCCGGGCCCGGCAACTGGGACTGATGCCCGACCCGATGCTCGATGCGCTGGTGCAGGCCTGCCGCCAGGCGCTGGCCGAACATCCGCTGGCGCTCGACGAGGTGGCCCTCGAACTGGACGGGCTCGAACTCGCGGTGGGGCGCTTCAACGCCCGCCAGCGCACGCTCGACGATCGCCTGTCGACGATGCCGGGGCACTCGGCGGCGGGGCGATCGCACCGCGCCACACGGCGCTGAGCAGCAGTCTGCAGCCGTTCCATCGCATGCCCACGGGCGCCGCGCCCACGGGCCAAATTTGTGATGCGTTTCACTTGCGAATCGAACACATGTTTGATAACATGATCGTCGTTCGTTCCCCCCTAGCGAGAGAGAGGAAACGCCTCCCCATGTCAAAGAGTGATACCCTGACCAGCCGCCAGGACGCCAACAAGGAAGGCGCGCTGAAGATGGCGATCTCGCAGATCGAGAAGCAATTCGGCAAGGGCGCCATCATGAAGCTCGGCGATGCGGCCAAGATGCGCATCGAAGCCATTTCCACCGGCGCCCTGACCCTGGACATCGCGCTGGGGGTCGGCGGCCTGCCGAAGGGCCGCGTGATCGAAGTCTACGGCCCGGAATCGGGCGGTAAGACCACGGTGGCGCTGCACGCGGTCGCCGAGGTGCAAAAGGCCGGCGGCGTGGCGGCCTTCGTGGACGCCGAGCACGCGCTCGATCCCGCTTACGCCCGCAACCTGGGCGTGGACATCGACAATCTGCTGGTCTCCCAGCCGGACACGGGCGAGCAGGCCCTCGAAATCACCGAGGCGCTGGTGCGCTCGGGCGCGGTGGACCTGGTCGTCGTGGACTCGGTGGCGGCGCTGGTGCCCAAGGCCGAAATCGAGGGCGAGATGGGCGACAGCCACGTGGGCTTGCAGGCCCGCCTCATGAGCCAGGCGCTGCGCAAGCTCACGGGCGCGATGGGCAAGACCCAGTGCACCGTCATCTTCATCAACCAGATTCGCGAGAAGATCGGCGTCATGTTCGGCAACCCCGAAACCACCACCGGCGGTCGCGCGCTGCGCTTCTACGCCAGCGTGCGCCTGGAAGTCCGCCGCATCGAGACGCTCAAGAAAGACGGCGCCGAGTTCGGCAACCGCGTGAAGGTCAAGGTCGTCAAGAACAAGGTCAGCCCGCCGTTCAAGGTCGCCGAGTTCGACATCCTGTTCGGCCGCGGCATCAACCGCCTGGGCTGCATTCTGGACGTGGCCGTCGAGAACAGCATCGTGCAGAAGAGCGGCGCCTGGTTCGCCTACAGCGAGCAGAAGATCGGCCAGGGCCGCGAGAATGCGATCCAGTTCCTGGATCAAAACCAGGCGATGGCCCTCGAGATCGACAGCCTCGTGCGTCGCAAGCTCGCGCTGATTCAGCAAGAGCAGGCCGGCCAGCTCACCGAGGTTCCCGCCGAGGAGGACGAAGCGCTCGACGAGGACGAGGAAGAATAGACCCAGTCGGCGGCCCCTTTCCAATGGCGGAGAGGGGCCGCCTTTTTTTGCGGATTGGCGCGCCGCGCGGCCTTTTGGTACGCTGGAAGGCAATTGCCGTCCACTCATTCGGAATCCTCCGTGCCCACCACCTCCGTCGTCATGCCCGCCTGGAACGCCGCCGAGACGCTCGAAGCGGCGGTGGCGAGCGTGCTCGCGCAAACCGATCCGGATTTCGAGCTGCTGGTGGTCGACGACGGCTCGACGGATGCGACGCCGCAGTTGCTCGCGCGCCTCGCGGCG
>DATNPP010000090.1:0-2146 GCA_036703175.1 Oscillatoriaceae cyanobacterium | reverse complement strand
CCCTCAGGCCCGCCGCTACGCCGTAGCGGCTTTCGGCTTGAGATTGGAGTTCTTCCATGCAAGAAAACAATCGCGTCACCCAGGCGCTGCAGAACCTCTGGTATGCGCCCGGCTTGCGCGAAAAGGTCCTCTGGACCATCGCGATGGTCGCCGTCTGGCAGATCTCGGTGCAGGTGCCGATCTCCGGCATCAATCAGGACATCCTGGCGCGCCTCTTCAGCGGCAGCAACAACTACCTGGGCAACATTTTGAACTTCTTCTCGGGCGGCGCGCTCGCGAAGTTCTCGGTCGTCGCCATGGGCATCACCCCCTACATCAACGCGAGCATCATCATGCAGCTGATGGCGGGCGTGATTCCCAAGCTCGAGGAGCTGCAAAAAGAGGGCGGCGAGGCCGGCCGCAAGCAAATTCAGCAGTGGACGCGCTATTTGACCGTCGCCCTCGCGCTCATTCAGGCCGTCGGCATGACCAACATGATCTGGACGCAGGGCGCGGTGATCGGCTCGCCCGCGCACGGGCCCTTTCCGTACTTCTTCTTCATCTCGACGACCGTCGTGCTCGTGACGGGCGCGCTTTTCGTCATGTGGCTCGGCGAGGTGATCACCGAGAACGGCATCGGCAACGGCGCCAGTCTCATGATCTTCGCGGGCATCATCGCGCGCTTTCCGTCGTACTTCAGCCGCACCTCCGAACTGCTCAGCTCGGGCGGCACGAACGGCTTCGCCGTCACGCTGCTGATCGCCTCGCTGCTCGCAATGCTCGTGGCGATCGTCTTCGTGCAAGAAGGCGCCCGGCGCGTGCCGGTGCAATCGGCCAAGCGCACCGCGGTGGGCGGCCGCATTCCCGGCGGGCAGCAGTACATTCCGCTGCGCATCAACCAGGGCGGCGTCATGCCGATCATCTTCGCGTCCAGCTTGTTGATCTTCCCGGCCACGATCGCCCAGTTTCTGGGCCAGGCCAAGCCGACGCCGCTGGTGTGGAACGTGCAGACCGGCGTTCAGTTCTGGAACTGGGACAATCTGCGCGGCATCTTCGCCTACGGGCTCAACCACGTGATGATGGCGCTTTCGCCCAGCGGCTGGCTGTACTTCGCGGTCTACTTCGCGCTGATCATGTTCTTCGCGTTCTTCTACTCGAGCCTGGTGCTCAATCCGAAGGACCTGGCGGACAACCTCAAGAAATACGGCTCGTTCGTGCCGGGCTACAAGCCGGGCAAGCCGACGGCCGATTTCATCGAGTGGGTGCTGCATCGCATCACCTTCGCGGGCGGACTGTTCCTCGGCTTGATCGCCGTGTTGCCGTATCTCGTCGAGCGCGGCACGGGCGTCACGACCTTGCAAGGCCTGGGCTCGACGGCGATGCTGATCATCGTCGGCGTGGCGATCGACCTCTACAATCAGCTGCAGTCTTACATGATCTCTCGTAACTACGAAGGATTCATGTCCTAATCAGGAGTTCTCCGTGCGTATCGTCTTTCTGGGCGCCCCCGGCGCCGGCAAGGGCACCCAAGCCCGCCTCCTCGCCGAGAAGTTCGGCATCCCGCAAATCTCCACCGGCGACATTCTGCGCGCGGCGGTGAAGGCCGGCACGCCCCTCGGGCGCGAGGCCAAGGGCTACATGGATGCGGGCAATCTGGTGCCGGATCAGCTCATGTGCGATCTGATCCGCGAGCGTCTGGCCGAGGCCGACGCTCAGAAGGGCTTCATTCTGGACGGATTTCCGCGCACGTTGCCGCAGGCCGAGGCGCTCGATCAAATGCTGTCGGGCATTCACCGCGATCTGCAGTTGGCGATCGACTTCACGGTGCCGGATGCGGTGCTCGTCGAGCGCCTCACGGGCCGCCGCGTCTGCCGCGAGTGCGGCGCGAGCTACCACGTGATGTTCAATCCCAGCGCGGCGGGCGACAACTGCTCTTTGTGCGGCGGCGAACTCTACCAGCGCGCCGATGACGCCGCCGAGACGGTCAAGAACCGCCTGGCGGTCTACGCGGCTTCGACCGCGCCGATTGCCGCCTACTACGACAAGAAGGGCATTTTGAGCCGCGTGGACGGCAATCGGGAAATGGATCAGGTGCAACGCGAGCTCGTCGCGCTGCTCGAGAAATTGCAGGTGCGGTCGTGAGCGTTCTCAAGAAACCCGAAGAATT
>DATNPP010000086.1:0-2518 GCA_036703175.1 Oscillatoriaceae cyanobacterium | reverse complement strand
CGGCCTGGCTGATGGCGAGCCCGCAGGTGCTCGGAATTTCCGGATGGGCGGGCGTCAACGCGCACGTCGGCGGGCCGGTGCTGCTGGCGATCGCGATCGTGAGCCTCTGGGAGGCCAACCGCCTGCTGCGCTTCGCCGGGGCCGGCCTCTCGCTCTGGCTCGTGATTGCGCCGATCTGGTTGCCGCCGCACGCACCGGCGGCGGTGATCGACAGCGTGGTGGTCGGCTTGCTGTCGGCCGGCCTCGCGATTTTTCCGTTGCGCGCGCGTGCCCGTTACGGCGGTGGCTGGCTGGCGTTCTTCGCGACCTGACGACGCGCCCATCGGGATGCTTGTCTGAAAAAATGGCGAGTCCTCGAAGCCTCACCATTCGGTGCTTTGGCGTTCGCCGTCGTCTGATGGCGCGGGTTTTCGGCGCGTGCGGCAGGATTGCCAAACGAATTGTAAACAATTATGATGATCGAGCGAGCGTTTTAAGAAAGATTGCCGAAGGGCCGCCTTTTACGCTCGCGCGACGGTCGCCGGGGGATTGTGCCGTCGCGTTATGCCGTTTATTTCACGAAACTTCGTGAAGACCGGCGGACGAAAGAAGCCCTCCATGCCGCAGATTTTTCGCCGCACCGCCAACACCCTCGCGAAAGTCAGCATTTTCGGCGGCTTCGCGCTCGTCGGGGCCTGTACCTGGGCCCTCGGCGGCCTGTACAACTCGGACTTCGCGACGCGCAAGGGCATGCCGCCCGATCAGCCCGTGCCCTTCAGCCACGAGCATCACGTGCGCGAGCTGGGCCTGGATTGCCGCTACTGCCACCAGAGCGTCGGCCGGGGCCCCAACGCCGGCATGCCTTCGACCGAAGTGTGCATGACGTGCCACTCGCAGCTCTTCACGAACCAGAAGATGCTCGCGCCCGTGCGGGACTCCTGGGTCACGGGCCAGCCGATTCACTGGACGCGCGTCACCAATCTGCCGGACTACGTCTACTTCGATCACCGCGTGCACATCGCCAAGGGCGTGTCGTGCTTCACGTGCCACGGTCCGGTCGATCGCATGCCGCTGACGTACAAGGCCCACGCCATGCAGATGTCCTTCTGCATCGAGTGCCATCGGCATCCGGAGAAGTATTTGCGCCCGGCGAGCCAGGTGACCAATCCCGACTACATGCCGCCCGAGGCCCAACAAGCCTTCGGGCGAATGCTCGCGACCCGCTACCACCTGAAGCCCGTGAGCAAGCTGACCAGCTGCTCGACCTGCCACCACTGAGGCCCGCGATGTCCGACGACGCTCCCCTCGATCTCGATGCCATTCGCGCCCGGCTCGCCGCCGAGCGCGGGCCGCGCTACTGGCGCGCGCTCGAAGAGCTCTCGGACGAGCCGGCACTGCAAAAGGCGATCGCCGACGAGTTCGCGCCCGGCGCGACGGCGTGGCACACCGGCTTGAGCCGCCGGCGCTTTCTGCAACTGATGGGCGCCTCGATCGCGCTCGCGGGCCTCACGGCCTGCATTCGACGTCCCGAGCGCGAAATCATTCCGTACGTGCGCCAGCCCGAGGACGTGGTGCCGGGCAAACCGCTCTACTTCAGCAGCGCGCTGTGCGAGGGCGGTTTCGCCCGCGGCGTGCTGGTCGAGTCCCACGAGGGCCGGCCCACCAAGATCGAGGGCCATCCGGGCCATCCGGCGAGCCTCGGCGCAACGGACGCCGGTATGCAGGCCGAAATCCTGACGCTCTACGATCCGGATCGCTCGCAGGCGCCGTCACGTGACGGCGTGGAATCGACCTGGGATCACTTCCTGGGCGAACTGGCGGTCGAACAGGCGCGCTGGCGCACGGACGGCGGCCGTGGCGTGCTCGTCGTGACGCCGCCGACCACGTCGCCGACGCTGCGGGCGCAGTTGGCCGCCTTCACGCACAAGTACCCCAATGCGCGCTGGGTGCCCTATGATCCGCTGGATCGTCACGCCGTCTACCGCGGCACCGAGCTGGCCTTCGGGCGCCCGCTCGAAGCGCGCTGGCATTTCGACCGCGCCCGGATCGTGTTGGGCTTCGACGCCGATCAGCTGGAGCGCGGCCCGCAGAGCCTGGTCTGCTCGCGCGGCTGGGCCGCCTCGCGCGCACCCGGGCCGGCCATGAGCCGCTGCTACGCGGCCGAGAGCACGCCGACGCTGTACGGCGCGACGGCCGATCATCAGCTGCCGCTGCGGCCGGAAGCGCTGTTGACGCTCGCGCTGTCCGTGGCGCACCAGATCGGATTGCCGGTGCCCGCGGCGAGCGGCCCCAACGACGCCTGGGCGCGCGCCGTCGCGGCGGACCTGATGGCGCATCGCGGCACGGGCCTGGTGCTCGCCGGGGAGACCGCGAGCGCCGAGCTGCAGGCGCTGTGCCACGCCATGAACGCCCATCTGGGCAACGTGGGCACGACCGTGACTTTTTCGGCCCCCGTGTCGCAGCCGGTGGACAGCTTCGCCGAGTTCGGGCGGCTATGTGACGACATGCGTGCCGGCCGCGTGCAGACGCTCTTTCTGCT
>DATNPP010000080.1:0-1795 GCA_036703175.1 Oscillatoriaceae cyanobacterium | reverse complement strand
TTCGCCCCCGCACGGGGCTCAAACATCCCTCTCCCCCGCCGGGGAGAGGAGACACGCGCGCAAACACCCCGAGCCCCCGGCTTGCGCCGGGGGCTCGGGGTTTTGGAGGGAGGAGATGAGGAGATGAGTGATGCCTCCCGGAGGCATCGTTTGGTGCTGAGACTTTCTTACCGCCGCCTCCCAAGCCGCTAACGAGACGAGCGAGGCTAATCTCCGCTTCAGACCTCGCCTGGCTGGTGCGGATCGAACGCTGCCGCCGGATCCGCCGCTACAGCTTCAGCAGCGCGGCGATCGCCTCGGCCTCGGCCGGCACCGGCTCGAGCGTCGTGGCGACCTGCTTCATCGCCGTCTCGGGGTCCTTGAGGCCGTTGCCCGTGAGCACGCACACCAGCGTCTGGCCGTCGAAAGCCTGGCTCGCGGCGCGCTTGAGCACGCCGGCCACCGAGGCCGCCGAGGCGGGCTCGCAGAAGACGCCCTCTTCGCGCGCCAGCAGCCGGTAGGCCTCGAGAATCTCGTCGTCCGTCACCGCGGCGATCGCCCCGCCCGAGTCGCGCAGCGCCGCCTCGGCGCGCTGCCAGCTCGCCGGATTGCCGATGCGAATCGCCGTCGCGATCGTCTCGGGCTTCTCGAAGACGCGCCCGTAGACGATCGGCGCCGCGCCCTCGGCCTGGAAGCCGAGCATCACCGGCCGGCCGTCGGCGAGCCCCGCTTGTTGATACTCGCAAAAGCCCTGCCAGTAGGCCGTGATGTTGCCGGCGTTGCCGACCGGAATCGCCAGCACGTCCGGCGCGTGGCCGAGCTGATCCACCACCTCGAAGGCGGCCGTCTTCTGGCCCTCGATGCGGAACGGGTTCACGGAATTGACGAGCGTGATCGGATAGCGCTCCGAGAGCTCGCGCACGATCGCCAGCGCCTGGTCGAAGTTGCCGGCGACCGAGACGACGCGCGCGCCGTAGTGCACGCCCTGCGCGAGCTTGCCCAGCGCCACGTAACCGTGCGGCACGAGCATGTAGGCGTCGATGCCGGCGCGCGCCGCGTAGGCGGCCATCGCGGCCGAGGTGTTGCCCGTGCTGGCGCAGATCACGGCGCGGCTGCCCGCCTCGACGGCCTTGGTGACGGCCATCGTCATGCCGCGATCCTTGAACGAGCCCGTCGGATTCGCGCCCTCGAACTTGAAGTACAGCTTCACGTCGCGGCCCAATCGCGCGGCCAGCCGGCGGCTCGCGACGAGCGGCGTGTTGCCCTCGTTGAGCGTGACGACGGGCGTTTCGTCCGTGACCGGCAAAAAGCGCCGGTAGCGCTCGATAAGGCCCGGCCAGTAGGTCGTTTCGGTGCGCACCGTCATGCCAGCTCCCCTTCCACGCGAATCACCGAATCGATCGCACGGATCGTCGGATGCGCCTCGATCTCCGCGAGCGCCTGGCGCATGGCATGCTCGTGCACGCGGTGGCTGACGATCACGATCTCGGCGAAGCCGCCCTCGTGCGGATGTTGCACCAGCGAGCGGATCGAGAGGCCGTACTTGCCGAACGCGTTGCCCAGCGCGCCGATCACGCCGGGTTTGTCGTGCGCGCTCAGCCGGATGTAGAAGCAAGTCTCGAGCGCGTCGATGGGCGCCACCTCAGCGCTGCCGGTGTGCAAGCAGCCCATGAGGCGATTGGCGCCTTGCAGATCCGCCGCGATGTTGAGCACGTCGCCCACCACCGCGCTCGCCGTCGGAAAGCGCCCCGCGCCGGGGCCCGAGAACATCACCTCGCCGACCGCGTCGCCGACGACGGCGATCGCGTTCGATACG
>DATNPP010000077.1:0-7639 GCA_036703175.1 Oscillatoriaceae cyanobacterium | reverse complement strand
GTCATGTCGCCGATGTAGCCGAACTTGGCGTCGAGGGCCGGGCCGCCGTCGCCGATTTCCGTCGTCGTGGCGCCGATGGGGCCGTTGCCCGCGAAGCGGTAGTACAGGCCGTCCGAGCGGCGCTGCCAAATCGTGGCGTTGAAGGAATCCGCGACCAGCAAATTGCCTTGCGCGTCCAGCATCAGCGCGAGAGGGCGATTGAGGCTGAGCGCCTGCGCCGCCACGCCGGTGGTGGAGGTCGTAGCGGCCAGGCCGGCGACGAGCGTGGGCGCCGCGCTGCCGTCCAGCGTGGCCTTGTAGACCCGGCCCGCGCCGACGTCCGTCACGTAGAGCGTGTTCCCGTGAATCGCCATGCCGTCGGCGGCGACCAGCGTCGGCAGGCCGGTCAACGGTTTCCAGGCGTTGCCGACCCAATGCAGCACCTGCGTGTCGGCGCTCATGTAAAAGCTGCCGTCCGGCGCCACGATGAAGTCGCTGCTCTGTTGGGAGGAGGCCGCCGTCACGCCGGTGTCCGTGACGGTGTTCTGGGCGTCCAGCTTGATGATCTCGCGCGTGTCGCTCTCGTAGCCGTACAGGTCGCCGTCCGGGCCGAGCACGAGCGTGTGGAGTCCGCCGGGCAAATTGAGTGCGGTCAACGTGCCGTCGTCTTCGAGGCGATAGGTGCCCTCCGAGCAGCTGAAGACCACGTGGCCCTTTTGATCGAGGGCGATCGATTCGAGCCCCGTGAGCGGCGCTTTGAGGGCCTGGGTGCCCGTGGGCACGGCGGAGCTGGACGCCCCCGGCGGCGCGTCGCCGGCGATCGAGGTGATGATGCCCGTCTTGGCGTCCACGCGACGCACGCGGTTGTTGCCGCTGTCCGTCAGGTAGACGTTGCCCTGCGCATCGGCGATCGCGTCGGAAGGGCGATCCACCCAGGCCTCCGCGGCGGGGCCGCCGTCGCCCAGCCCGGTCGCGCCGTCCTTGCCGGCGAGCGTCGTCATGATGCCTTTTAGGTCCACATGCCGCACGCGGTAGCCGTTGCGCTCCACGATCAGCAGGCTGCCGTCCGGCATCAGCGACACCCGCGTGGGGTTGCTCAGCGAGACCGACGTGGCGGGCTGGCCGTCGCCGACGTCTTTCAGGCCCGCGACCAGCAGGCTCTGAACGTATTTGACCTGCGCGTCGAAGGCCTGGTCTTTGGAACGCAGCGCGTCGACCGTCTGGTCGATTTGCGTCGTGGTGAAGGCGTTCAACGCGAGCGTGTCGCCGATCGCGGCTTGTGCCTTGGTCTGCGTGTCATCCGCCGCCTGGGCGGGCAGCTTTTGCAGCACCGTCTGTTGGCCCTTCACGTATTGATCCAGAATGTAGCCCATCACGAGCGTGCTGGCCGCGTCGACGTCCGAGGTGCGGCTCGCGCCGGCGTCCGTGTCGGGCAGATAGGCCAGCATCGGGCCGACGTCGCTCGGCAACTCGACGCGCACGAGCAGGTTCTCGCCGCGCGGCGTCTTCGTGAAGGTGTAGCTGCCGTTCGCGTCCGTGGTCGTCTGGTAAGGCTTGCCCTGCGCGTCATTGACCGGCGTGCCGCTCGCGTCGACGATCGTGACGTTGAAGCCCACCAGCGGCTTCTCGTCGAGCGCCAGCACGCGGAAGCCCAGGCCCTTGTCCGAGATCAAGCCGCCCGAGTTGTTGCTGACGATGCCGCCGCCGTTGTTGCTGACGAGGCTCGCGCTGTGGGCGTCGACGAGGCCCGTGGGAATCTTGACCTTGCCGATCAGCGCGCCGCCGTCGTTCGCGATGAGCCCCAGGCCCTTGTCCGAGATCAGGCCGCCGCCACCCGTCGCGGGGGCGATCGTCGAGGGCGTCCGATGCGCCGGGCCGGTGGCGAGGCTCTCGGTCGACACGCAGCCCCCTACCAGCGCGGCGATGAGCAGACTGGTGACGGCGGTTTGGGCTTTCATCGTTGTTCCTCAATGAGCAGCGGGCGCGGCTACAGGCTCTCTTGCCTGTTATTCCCCGGGGCCGGCGGAGCGAACCGGACACGGCCCTCGCGGTCGGCTGATCCATCATGGCGCATGCCCCCTGTCAGCGCGATTGAGGCTGGGTTAAGGGATTTTCAGGGACGGCCCCAGCGCAGCATGTGGCGTTGAAAGGCGTACAGGGCCAGCAGCGTCAAATAGGCGATCGCCAGCAGCAGCAGCGCGAGGCGCCCCGCAGATTGGTAGTCGAAGGTCTGCACGAGGTCGTAGAGGGCGATCGAAACGACGCGCGTGCGGCCCGGCAGATCGCCGCCGACCATCAGCACGACGCCGAACTCGCCCAGCGTGTGCGCGAAGGCGAGCACCGCGCCGGAGAAAATGCCGGGCACGCCGAGGGGCAGCAATATGCGCCAGAAGGTCTGCCAGCGCGAGGCACCGAGCGTCCAGGCGGCATCCAGCAAGCGCCGGTCGAGCTGGGCGAAGGCCGTCTGGATCGGCTGCAGGGCGAACGGCAGGCTGTAGCAGACGCTCGCCAGCACGAGGCCGCTGAAGCTGAAGGCGAGCCGCGCGTGAAAAAGCGCCTCCCACAGCCGGCCGAGCCACCCGTGCGGCGCCATCGCGACGAGCAGGTAGAAGCCCAGCACCGTCGGCGGCAACACGAGCGGCAGCGCCAGC
The DNA here is from genome assembly GCA_036703175.1 of Oscillatoriaceae cyanobacterium. Classification (GTDB taxonomy): domain Bacteria; phylum Cyanobacteriota; class Sericytochromatia; order S15B-MN24; family JAQBPE01; genus DATNPP01. The sequence goes on along the minus strand of DATNPP010000077.1, from coordinate 5,009 downwards.
AATGCCTCGACCAGCGGGCGCAGGGGATGGCGCGAGAAGGCGAGCCAGGCCGCGAGCGGTGTGGCGATCGCGAGCAGCACGGCGGTGGTGAGCGTCGCCAGCTCGAGCGTGAGGACGAGCGGCCCGCCCACGCCTACTCCGAGAGGCCGAACCGGCGCCAGACGGGCTGGGCGTCCGGGCCGGTGCAATAGGCCACGAAGCGCCAGGCCTCGACCGGCAGCGTGGTCGATTCGAGCACCACGACGTCGGCCGTGATCGGGCGATGCAGCACGTTCGGAATCAGCGCCGTCTTGCCGGCCGCGAATTTGGGCGCTTTGGCGACGGCGAGGGCCAGCAAGCCGACCTCGGCGTTGCCGGTTTGCACGAACTGGGCCGCCTGGGCGATGTCTTCGCCGTACACCAGCTTGGACTTGACGGTGTGCTCGAGCCCCGAGGCGCGCAGCGCCTCCATTGCGGCCTCTCCGTAGGGCGCGAGCGCCGGGTTGGCGATCGCCACATGACGCACCTGCGGATCCGTCAGCACGGCCAAGCCGCGGCCCAGATCGAGCGTCGAATCGGCCGGCGTCCACAACACGAGCTGCCCGGCGGCGTATTGGCGCGCGGCGCGCACCAGCCCGCGCTCCTGCAGCTTGGCCGGGTAGCGCTTGTCGGCGGAGAAGAACACGTCATATGGGGCGCCGGCGAGCAATTGGCCGAAGAAGTGGCCGGAGGCGCCGTAGCTCACGAGCACCGAATCGTGCGTTTTGGCCTCGTAGCGCTGCACGAGCAGATCGAGCGGGGCTTGATCGCTCGCGGCCGCCGCCACGTGCAGCGTCGCCGCCGCGGCGGGCGCCGCGAAGGCGAGCGTCAGAAGGATCGTCGAAAGCTGGCGGAACATGCCGTCCTCCGGGCCCGAGCGCGCGTGGCCCCATCCAGTATGCCCCGTTCGGCGCGGGCTGTATCGCTCAAGCCATGCGCCGCCGCGGGCTGAGCAGCTCGCCGAAGACGTACCACGCGCGCCAAAAAGCCGAGCGGGCCGCATGGCGATGCGTGCCGGGGATCAAGGACGCGCCGCCGTCGAGCAGCAATCCATGCAACGAGATCAAGCCCAGCAAGAACTTGAGCGTCCAAACGGAGGTCCACCCGCGATAACGGGCGATGAAGCGGCAGGCGCTCGCCATCTGGGCGGCGACGCGCGCGGGATCCTCGCGCGGCTCCTCGGCGAGCCTGGCCGTGAGCCCGGGGTGGTAGAACACGCTCCAGCCGCGGAAGCGCACCTTGCGGCACCAATCGAGCAATTCGCCGCCGGCGGGATAGCCCGCCTCGAAAGCGCCGACTTCTTGGACGGTGTGGCGCTTGAGCATGCAGCAGCCGCTCACCGCCGCGTCGACTTCTTTCGGCATCGTCACCTGGCGATCGAGCGGGTTCTGAATGCGCAGCGTGACGCCGGTCGTGTTTCGGCTGCGGAACTCGGCGATCGCGCTCGCGACGGTCGGAAACTCGCGCGTGGCGGCGAGCTCCTTGCCGCTCGGCGCGATCAGCCGCGGCGCGACCATCGCGATCCACTGGCCCTTCTCCAGGAAGTGGATCATGCCCTCGATCGCCGCCGCGTCGACGCGGACGGTGCCGTCGAGCAGCAGCAGGTAGCGGCCCGCGGCCGCCGCGGCGCCACGCGAGTAGAGCACGCCCAGATCGGTCGCGTCCGGCACCTGCAGCATCGTGATCAGCGGAAACTTGCGCTGCAGCTCGGCGAGGCGCGAAATGTCGCCGCCGATCACGGCGATCAGCTCGAAGCCGAACGGCAAACGCGCGTCGCGCAGCGCGCAGAGGGCCGACAGGAGGCGATCGCCGCCCGACGGGTCCGCGAGAATGATCGTGAGCTTGTGAGCGGGAGCGAGGTGCACGGCGGGGCTGGCTGGGTCGTTCGGCTGCTCTGAAAATGTACCCGTCCGCCATAGGGCTTAAAACCGCGCGCGACGGACGGGTATAGTGTACGTAATCGCCTCCGTTTCCGCTGTGTTCCCTGCACCAGAAAGCTCCTCATGCGCCTCTCGGTCGTCAGCCACTCCTGCGTCATCGACACCAACCAGGCGATGTTCGCCGCCATGGAGGCGCTCGGCGTCACGCTGCAGCTGATCGTGCCGGCGCAATGGCGCGGGGACCTGAGCGGCCGCCTCGCGCCGCCGCAGCGCTGGGAAGGCCTCGACGCGCCTCTGACGCCCGTGCCGGTCGCGATGCCGGGGCGCGTGCCGCTGCATGCCTACACGCGATCGCTGGGGCGCCACTTCTACCTGTTCCAGCCCGACGCGATCTACGTGGAGAACGAATCCTACGCCGTGTCGACCTTTCAATCGGCGCTCGCGAACCGGCTGACGCTGCGCCGGCCGCTGCTCTTCCGCAACAATCAGAACCTCGTCAAGCGCTATCCGCCGCCGTTCGGCTGGGCCGAGCGCTTCGTGCTGTCCGAAGCCGCCTGCGCCAACGTGGTGAACGAAGAGGCCGGCCGCGTGCTGCGCGACAAGGGCTACAAGGGACGTGTCGCCTATTTGCCGTACGGCGTCGATCCGGACTTCCATCGCCCGCACGACGCGCGCGAGCTGCGCAAGGCGCTGGGGCTGCAAGGCACCGTGTTCGGCTACGCGGGGCGGCTCGTGGAGGAAAAGGGCATCCGCGCGATGCTCGAGGCCTTCAGGCGCTTTCACCTCGAGGAGGACGTCTCGCTGCTCGTGATCGGCGACGGGCCGCTGCGCGGCTTGGTCGAGACCACCTTCGCCACGCCGCCCTTCGCGGGGCGCGCGCGCTGGTTGCCCGTGGTGCCGCATCGCGAGATGCCGCTGCACCTCTCGGCCATGCATGCGCTGTTGCTGCCGTCGCTGACGCGCCCGCGCTGGAAGGAGCAGTTCGGCCGCGTGATCATCGAGGCGATGGCCTGCGGCGTGCCGGTGATCGGCTCGGATTCGGGCGAGATTCCGCATCTGATCGCGCGCCTGCAAGGCGGTCTCGTGGTGCCGGAAGGCAGTGCGGACGCGCTCTTTGCGGCCATGCAACGCCTGCGCGAGGCGCCGGAGCTGTACGACACGCTGCGCGAGCAGGGGCGGCGCGAGGTCGAGGAGCAGTACGCTTACCAGGCGCTCGCCTATCGCTTCGTCCAGCTGCTCGAGGCCGTCACGGCCGATCGCCGCCGCGGCCGGCATCCCGAGGAAGTGCTGCCCGCCTGGGTGGAAGAGGCGTGAGAATCACGGTTCTTTGCCCGGACTACCCGCCGGCGCCCGGTGGCGTGAGCGATTACGCGCGGCGCTGGGTGCAGGCGCTCGCGGGCGAGGACATCACGGTGATCACGCGGCCGGGTGCATGTGAGGACGCGGGTGTGCGGCTCGTGCCGCATTCGGGCTGGGGGATGTCGGGCCTCGGGGCGCTGCGCCGCAAGGTGCTGGACACCCGGCCGGACGTGGTGGTGCTGCACTACGTGCCGCATCTCTACGAGCGCCGTGGCGCGAGCCTCTCGGCGAACCTGCTGGCCTGGCAACTCCGTCAGGAGGGGGTGCCGGTGGTGACGATCGCCCACGAGCTCTATTACGGCCGCCACGAGGGTCTTCGCTTCCAGCCGTTCGGGCTCTGGCAGCGGGCGGCGCTGTGGCCGTTGTTCGCGGGCAGCGCGCGCGTGGTGCTGACCGTGCCCGACCGCCTGGCGCGCATGCGGCGCTTCTTTCCTCGGTGGCGTGCGCGCTTCACGCTGATTCCGGTCGGCGCGAGCTTCGAACCGCGTGCGGCGGAGCCGAGCTGGCGCTCGCGCCTCGGCCTGCCCGAAGGGGGCCTGCTGCTCGTGTTTCTGGGGCTCGCGCATCCGAGCAAGGAGCTGGGGCATCTGCACGCGACGCTCGAGGCCTTGTCGCGAGCGGGAATCGAGGCGCGGCTGGCGATCGCCGGCGGCGCGCGGGTGGATCATCCGCGCGCCGTCAATCTCGGATTTCTGCCCGAGTCCGAAGCGGCGAGCCTGCTCGCGAGCGCCGATCTGGTGCTTTTGCCGCTGGCGGACGGCGCCTCGACGCGCCGCACGAGCGTGATCAACGCGCTGGCTGCGGGGCGGCCGGTCGTCTCGACGCACGGCGCGAATACCGATGGGACGCTGCTCGAAAAGGGGCTCGCGTTGGTGCCGGCGCACGACGGAGCGGCTTTCGCGGCGCGCGCGTGTGCGCTCGCGCAGGATCCGACGGCGCGCGAGGCTCTGGGCCGCGCGGGACGGGCGCTGTACGAGGCCGAGTTCGACTGGGCGGTGCTGACGGCGCGCTGGCGCACGCTGCTCACCGAGGCGGTGCAGAAAGCGGGGCGCGTCGGAGCTCAGGGGGGCCAGCCGGCGTAGCCCGCCGCCGATCTTTTTGCCATGCTGGGCATGCGAGGAGGTCGGCATGAGCTTCGAAAGCGTGAACCCCGCGACGGGCGAATCCTTCGCCCGTTACGAGACCTGGGACGAGCCGCGCATCGAGGCGGCGTTGACGCGTGCGGCCGCCGCGACGTCCGAGTGGGCGGCGCGCCCGATCGCCGAGCGCGCGGCGCACATGCGGCGCGCGGCGGGCGTGTTGCGCGAACGCCAGGAGGAGTTCGCGCGCACCATGAGCCTCGAGATGGGCAAGCTGCTCGGCGAGGCGCGGGCCGAGGTCGAAAAATGCGCCTGGTGCTGCGAGTTCTACGCCGAGCACGGGCCCGTCTACCTCGCGGACGAGGCGATCGCCACCGATGCGCAAAGAAGCCTGGTGGTGTACCAGCCGCTGGGCGCGGTGCTCGCGATCATGCCCTGGAACTTCCCTTTCTGGCAGGTGATCCGCTTCGCCGCGCCCGCTTTGGTCGCGGGCAACGTGGGGCTGCTCAAGCATGCCTCGAACGTGCCGCGCTGCGCGTTGCAGCTGGAGGAGATCTTCACGCAATCCGGTTTTCCGCCCGGCGTGTTCACGACCTTGATGATCGCGGGGTCGCAGGCGGATCGCGTGATCGCCGACGCGCGCGTGCACGCCGTGACGCTCACGGGCAGCAGC
>DATNPP010000045.1:0-5862 GCA_036703175.1 Oscillatoriaceae cyanobacterium | reverse complement strand
GCGGCGCCCGCCGCGCGACTCGGATTGGCGCAGCAGCGCGTCGAGGGCGCTCTGCAGCTTCAAATAGAAGTTGTGGCGTTCCAGCAAGTCTTCGAGCGCCTCGCGGCTGTAAAGCGTCTGAAAGGTCTTGAACCGGCTCTGGCTGAAGTAGGTCAACTCGGCGCTCGGTTCGCTCGAGAGACGGATCTTGACCTGCTCGGCAAGCTGTTTCAACTGCAGGCGGTCTTCTTCGACCTCGGCCGCGGACAGGCCGTGGCGGGCCAGAAAATCATCCACGAGCCAGTGGTCGATGTCCTCGCCGCCGAGCACCTGGCCGGCTTTGGCGATCACCTGCGCCATGCGCTCGCGCCCGGCTCCGCCGTCGCGCAGCGCCACGCCCGCGCGGCCCGGATCGGGCGTGCGCACGAGCGAGAGATCGAGCGTGCCGCCGCCGAAGTCGCAAACCAACACGAGCGCTTGCGGCACCAGCACCTGATAGCCGAGCGCCGCGGCGGTCGATTCGTCGAGCAGGTGCACCTTGGCGATGCCCGCTTCGGCGGCGAGCCCTTGCAGCCAGTGCAAGTAGCGCTCGAAGGCCTGCACGGGCACCGTGAAGACCACCTCGTCGGTCGCGCCGACGGCATCCAGCACGCGGCGCAGAAAGCGCTCGCCCACCAGCCGGGGCGTGTGCTCGACGCCGTCGAGCTTCGGCGCGAAGCCCTCGATGTCCGCGGCGATCGCCCGCTTGAAGCCCGCGAAGAAGCGCTGATCGCCCGCCACGTCGTAGCCGGCGTCGCGCACCTCGGCGCCGACCAGGGCGCGCTCGGCGCTCTCGGCGTACACAAGCGAGGGCACCAGGCTCGGCACCCCCTCGCCGGGCGCCAGGGCAATCGCCGGCAGCCGCAGCGTGCGCGGCGCCTGCGCGGCCTCGTTCCACTCGGCCACGACCGTGTTGCTCGTGCCGAAGTCGATCGCCAGACGCCTCACGGAACGAGCACCCAGCCTCCGAACTGTCCGCCGCCCGCGAGCGAGAACGCGAAATCCCCGTTCTGGCCGCGCGGCACGTAGAAGTACTGCGCGCTGTAGGGCAGCATCGTGAGACGCCCGGTGTTGGGCACGCTCACCGGGGAGAGCGCCACGCCGGAGAGCGACTGGCCGCCGTAGGTGCCCAGCAGGCTCAAACTGCGGTAGTTGTAGCGCGGATCGGTGCTCGCGCCCGTGTGATCGAGCATGTTGGCCGCGCACCAGTCCGCGAACACTTGCGAGAAGGACATGCCGCGCTCGGCCAATCGCGCCTGCACGTTCGCCACGCCCGTCTGAGGGCCGCGCACCAGTTCGTGCAGAATGGCCGGCGTGAAGCGATCGGCGAGGTAGGTCGTGAACAGGTAGGCCGCGCCGTAGGCGTCTTGATCGGGATCGACGTCCCAGTTCGTGAGCGAGTAGGACGCCGGCTGGGCCTCGAAGGCCGCCACGTGGTCGAAGACGACCGAGCCGCCGCCTTTGAGGCCGTAGCCGTTGGCCTCCATCGCGTACATCGCGAGGCCCTCGTCGAGCCAGGTGTCCTCGGTCTGCGCAGGCGGATTGCCGAAGAGGCGCTGGCTCGCGTTGATCAAATGCTGGAACTCGTGGGCGATCGTGCCCAAATAGTCCGTCGGCTCGCCGTCCGAAACCACGCTCGACGAGATGTAGAGCATCAGCCGCTGATTGCTGTGCTTGAGCAGCGGATCGCCGGGATCGGCCGACGGCGGGTAGAGATCGCGCGCCGTGAAGTAGCCGATCGTGGTGTCGCGGCCGTAATTGCCGACCACCGGCGTCACCAGCAGCGTGATGCGCGGATCGCCGTTCACGCCCGTCGCGAGCGGCGCGCCGAACAGGCCCGCGTCGGTGGGAAAGATCTTTTGATCGAAGGTGCGGCCCATGTCCGCGATGCGCGAGGCGATCCCGCCCGCGTTGAGCTGATTGTCGACGAAGACGTAGCAGTGGCTGCCGACATAGGCGGCCGTCGCCGTGATGGCCTGTTCCTGGTCCTGAGACGAGTTGTCGTCCGCGATCACCCAGAAGCTCTGGCGCGTTCCCACCGCCACCTGGGGCACCGCCGCGAGCCGGTAGCGGCTGGCCTTCAGCGTGCGCAGGTGCGATTCCATACGCCGCAAGCGCAGCTCGAAGTTGCGCGGCCGAATGCCGACCGTCAGCTGGCCCGGGTTGCTGTTCTGCGAGACGAAGGCCACCAGGGCGCCCAGCCCGTTGATGAGCGGAATGTCCACGCTGCCGTTGCCCGCGAGCCCCAGCAGATGGGCGTTCGGATCGCTTTGCAGCAACGTGCCCACCGTGGGCGGTCCGAGCGCTCCGGTGGGGAAAGGGCAGCCCGCGAGGGCGGTGGCGATCGCCGTCAGGCTGGCCGCAAAGAGCGTGCGGAACGAGCGAGGCATGCCTTTCTTCTACCACAGGAAGCACCCGCTCATCCGCCCTCCGTTTACCTGCCCACCCGGGCGCGTGCGTTTGTCCGAAAAAATAGTTTCCGCGGCCCGATCTTTGTCCGCGATTTGTCCGTGGGGAATCGGATACCCCTTCTCGTGAGTCGAGTGGACCGCCCGGTGGAAGCGGTGGTCCGGAAGTGGAAGGAGTATCCCCCATGCGTAAGCCTCAATTTGCCGCCCTGACCGTCGCCTTGATGTTCGTCACCGGCTGCCATGCCATGTCCCCCACCGGCGCCCCGGTCCGAGTGGCGGTCCGTTCGAGCGCCCAGACGATCCAGCTGGCCGCCCCCGCGGGGTTTCAGGGCTCCGGCACGCTGACGCTGGGCGTCGCCCTGGGCCAGAGCCGCGGCTACCGCGTGGAGGCCACCACGGCGGACGTCGACCAGCTGGTGGTCACGCTGCAGAGCAACGGCAAGACGATCGACAGCACCACCTTGTCGCGCCAGCAAATCAGCGGCAGCGGCGTCGCCGTGAACTTCAATTCGCTCGCCGCCGGGGCCTACGCCCTCGTGATCGACGCGCAGGACGCCTCGGGCAAGCCGATCGGCCACTCGTCGACCCCCGTCTCGATCGCCTCGGGCGCCGTGACCAAGCTCTCGGCCACGCTGCAGCTCGACAACACGATCGTCACGCAGACCACCGGGTCGCTGGACGCCACGGTCACGATTCAGGACGGCGCCTCGATCACCCCGACGCCGACCCCGACGCCGAGCGAGACGCCGATTCCCGATCCGACCGGCGACAAGCTCTATGACGCCGACGGCAAGGTCCGCGTGGCCGATACCGCGTACGCCGTGCCGGCCGGTGCGATCTTCGTCGCCCCCAACGGCAGCGATCGCAACAACGGCAGCGCGGGCGCGCCTTTCCTCACGCTGCAACACGCGATCGACGCGGCGCGCGCCGGCGACACGATCGTGATGCGCGGCGGCATCTACCGCGAGGTTGCCAAGCTGGCCGGCAAGCGCCTCACGATTCAGGCCTATCCCCACGAGCAGGTGTGGCTGAAGGGCAGCCAGGTCGTCACGGGCTGGACGCAGAAGGGCAACACGTGGGTGCACGCCGGCTGGACCGTGAACCTGATGCGCAATCATATCGACAAGGTGGACATCAACCCCGCCTACCCGCTCGCGGATTACGCGGACATGGCCTTCTACGACGGCCGGGCCCTCACGCAGGTGGCCAACGCGGGTGAAGTCGGGCCCGGCAAGTTCTGCGTCGACCAGACCACCAATCAGCTCATCGTGGGCAACAACCCCAACGGCCACACGCTCGAGTCCTCGGTCTTCACGAACGGTCTCGTCGTCTCGAACGCGGCGGGCAGCGTCATCCGCGGCCTCGGCTTCATGCACTACGCCGCTCACCACGACCAGTACGGCGCGGTGCGGATCGACTCGGACGGCGTGACCTTCGAGAACAACACCGTGGCCTGGAGCGCCAACAGCGGGCTCGTCGTCTTCGCCTCGAACTGCGTCGTGCGAGACAACACGCTGGTCTTCTCCGGCATGGTCGGTTTGCAGGCCAACGCCGCCAACAATCTGACCCTCGATCACAACGCCTTCGCCTACAACAACTGCGAGCACTTCGCCAGCTGGGAGTCCGGCGGCGCCAAGCTCTGCAACGCCACCAAGATGCTGATCGAGAACAACCTTTCGGAGCAGAACTATGCCAACGGCATCTGGCTCGACGTCTCGGACCACGGCAACACGATCGTGCGCAATCTCTGCCGCAACAACACCGGCCACGGCATCTTCCACGAGATCTCCTTCGACGGCCTCATCGCGGGCAACGTGCTCGTGAACAACGGCCACGCGGGCATCGCCGTCAGCACGTCGGGCGGCAGAATGCAGGTGTACAACAACACGCTGATCAACAACCCGCTCTACGTGTTCGACGACAAGCGCGTCGGCGAGGCGGCCAAGAACCTGCCCGGCCTCAAGGTCGGCGTCACGGACGCGGTGCTGCGCAACAATCTGATCGTCGGCGCCAACCAGTACGGCCTGTGCCGGGCGATGCTCGGCGCGCACGACGACTCGAACGGTGGCCGTTCGCCCGAGAAGATGGGCGTGAGTGCCGACGGCGACGGCTTCCTCACCGCCGGCGCCAGCCAGCTCGCGCTGTGGGGCGGCAGCAACTTCAAGAGCCTGACCACCTTCCAGGGCGCCGGCCAGGAAAAGCACGGCTTCACATTCGCCTCGGAATCGGCGCTCTTCGTCAACGCCGGTGCGGGAGACTTCGATCCGACGTCGGACAGCCCGGCCCGCGGCAAGGGCGTGGATCTGCCGGCCGACGTGGCGAGCGCGCTGGGCATCGCCGCGAACAACCCGATCCTCGGCGCGCCGAGCCAAAGCTGGCGCTAACTTTCCTACGCCACTCCCTCACTCCTGGCTCACACCACGCGATGGCCCGCCGAAAGGCGGGTCATCGCGTGCGTGCGCTTCGGTTTTCGAGGTTCGAATGCGCCGCCTCGATCGCCTCGCCCGGTTCGAGGCCGAGATGCAGCTTGAGGGCCTTGCGACAGTCCCAGTAGGCCTGACGGGCGCGTTCGAGCTGGCCGGCGGCCCGGTGATGGGCGATCAAAGCGAGGTAAAGCTCCTCGTCGGTGGGGGCGATCGCCACCGCGCGCTCGAGCATCGCGAGCGCCCCCTCCCAGTCGCCGGCCGTGCGCCGACGCGATTCGAGCCAGCGCGCGGCGCCGAGCGCCAGGGCCCGCAGCCGCTCGCGCTCGGCCACGAAGCACGCCTCGGCGGGGCCGTCTTCCCAGAGCGGCGCGCGATAAAGGCCGAGCGCCCGCGTGTAAGCAGCCTCGGCGTTCTCCGCAGAAGTCTGGCGCGCCTCGGCGATCGCCGCTTCTAGGGTCCACACGTCGACGCCCGCCACCCGCGCCCCATCGAGGCGATAGCGATCGTCTTCCAGCACCACCAGGGTCGCGCTGTCGCCCGCCGCTTCGAGGGCCTGGCGAATGCCCGAGACGTTGCGCTGCAGGGTGGCGAGCGTCATGCCGGGCTCGCCGCACAGCTCGGCCAGCTCGGCGGGACGAAGTCCGCGCGGATAGAGCGCGAGCGCCGCGAGCACCAGCCGACTCTTGCGGCGTGGCCAGTGCTCGATGCGTAGTCCGCCCGAGCGCACCTCGAAGCCGCCCAGAAGCGTCAACTCGAAGCCGGCCGCCGGCACGCGATGAACGAGTTGCAGGGGCTCGACCGCCAGGGCTTGCAGCTCGGCCCAGAGCGCCGAATCTTCGCCGCGCAAAAAGCCGTAGCCATGCGTCTGAATGGCCGCTTCGGCCGCCGCGAGGGCCTCGCGCGCAGCTTCGGTTTCGCCCGCTTCCGAGCGCGCCGCGGCCAGGTAGAGCCGGGCGCGCGTCGCGTGCAGGCGGGCCTCCAGGCGATCGAGCTCGGTCACGGTCGCG
>DATNPP010000007.1:0-7622 GCA_036703175.1 Oscillatoriaceae cyanobacterium | reverse complement strand
AAGGGCGTCACGGGTGACGCCTGCCTCGATTTGACGCGCAGCCTCGAGAACAGCCTCGGCACCGTCGAAGATCGCCAGCTGACGGGCGAGTACTACGAGCAGCAGACTCAACAAAACCAACAGTGGAACCAAGGCGGCTTCTAGCCGCGATTCCCTGCTAGTCAGCCAAGCCCCAAAACGCGCGCCCCCTCCCCTCGGGGGGGGGGAGGTTAGGTGGGGGCCAGGGACACGGACTGGGTGGGGGAGACTCCCGGCGGTCCGCTAAGAGACTCCCCCTCCCAGCCTCAGCCCCTGAACAGGGCTTCGGCGTCCCTCCCCCTCGCCAGGGGGAGGGGGCGCACAGGCGCCTCGTATCGTTAGTTCCCGTCCCCCTCGTTCTGGTCCGGGCTCGCGTCCGCGAGCTTGGCCGGCATCTTGCCGAGGTGGATGTGGAAGGTCTTCTCCTGCCCTGAGCGGTTCACCAGCAACGCGACGTCACTGCCGACCGGCAGGTTCCCGACCTTCTGAATCAGCTGCGCCGCGCTGTCGAGCGACTGTCCGTTCATCGATTCGATGATGTCACCCCGCTTCAAGCCCACGCCCGACGCGGGACCGTTCGGCTCGATCGTGCCGACCAGCACGCCGTGGTCCACCGGGTAGAACATCTGGCTCTTGTCCTCGGGCAAATCCGCCACGCCGACGCCCAGCCAGGGCCGGTCCACGTGCCCCTTGGCTTCCAGCTGCGGCACGATCGCGTTGAGCGTGTCGACCGGAATCGCGAAGCCGATGCCCTGGCCGTCGCGGGCGATCGCCGTGTTCACGCCGATCACCTGGCCGTGAATATTCAGCAACGGGCCTCCCGAGTTGCCCGGATTGATCGCCGCGTCCGTCTGCAAAAACGCCACACGCGCGTTGAGCGAGATGTTGCGGTTGATCGCGGACAAAATGCCCGCCGTCACGGTCTGCTGCAGGCCAAGTGGGCTGCCCATCGCGACGACGTACTCGCCGACGCGCAGCGTCTTGGGATCCGCGAGCTGCAACGTGGGCAGATTATGCGCGTCGATTTTCACCACCGCGAGGTCCGTGCCGGGATCCGCGCCCAACACGCGGCCGGGATACTTCTTGCCGTCCGCCATCGTGACGGTCAGCTTCTCGGCGCCCTTGACCACGTGATTGTTCGTGAGAATCAACCCGTCGTCGCGAATGATGAACCCCGAGCCGATGCCCTTCATGACTTCCTGTTGCTGCGGCGCCTGCATCTGCTGGCCGCCGGGGCCTTGATCGAAGAAGTCCCGGAACATGTCGAACTGCGGCACCGAGACGGTGCGGTGCGAGACGGTATCGATATTCACGACCGCCGGCTTGCACTTCTCGACCAGATCGGCGACGCCGTCGCCTTGCATGGGCGGATCGAGGTGAATCTCGGAGGCCAGCGCAGGCTTGGCGGTCAAACTCGGCAGGGGCTGATTCGCGGGGAACATACGCGCGCCGACGGCGCCGCCCGTGATGCCAAGCGCGAGGGTCAAAACAGTCGAAACAATACGGCGCTTCACATCCGTGCTCCTTTCTTGTGAGGCTTCTGCGAGAATAGACCGGCGATCGCGCTTCGGGTTCCCGTGGCCAGATCGGTCGCCTTCATGGCTTAGTCCTCAATCGAATAATTGATTGCCGGCTTGAGGGTGTAACTAAAATATAGTAACATCGAGCCATGGCCAAGCACGATAAGACGCTTGCTGACATATTCGAGCGTCCGACCCGCGCGGACCTGCGCGGGTCAGAGTTTGCGGGCCTGGTCCGGAACCAAGGTGGTACAGTCGAGCCAGCCAAAGGCAACGGCTCCCGCCTACTCGTGAAGCTCAACGGTCACCGCGCGACGTTCCATCGGCCGCACCCCGGCGACATCATGGCCAAGGTACTGGTCGAAGACGTACGTGAGTTCTTGGAGAGGGCGGGCGTCAAGCCCGAAGCGAAGGCCCCTCGCAAGGCCAAGAAGGGCCAGGAAAACAATGAGGCGAATGATGGAACTGACTCTTAAGCCATACAAGGGGTTTCACGCAGTCGTCCACAAGATTGACCTCGATGAGAACCTCATCGCCGGACGTGTGGCCGGACTGACGCGGGATATGGTGACATTCTACGCCAGCACGCCGGCCGAGCTTCAGCGTGAGTTCGAGGCCAGTTTGGATGCTTACCTCGAGAGTTGCGCCGAGGACAGCGTGAGCCCTGAGAAGCCTGCTTCGGGCGTATTCCAGGTTCGCGTCTCACCCGATACGCACCGCAAGCTGATCACCAAGGCTCAACTGCGTCACGAGAGCTTGAATGCCGTTGTCGCTGAGGCACTGGAAGCAGCAGTCTCGGATTTGGACCTCGCCGCCGCCGGCTAACCGAAGGATAAGAAAAGGGCCTCCCGCCGCATGGTGGGAGGCCTTCGCATTGTTCCTGGCGGGCGGCGCATTCTACTCGCAAAGGAAAACCGCCAGCCCCAGGATTCCTGGAAACTGGCGGCTCGTGCGCCTTGCGGCGACTTGGTCAGGCGGAGGGCATGAGATTCGAACTCACAACCCCTTACGGGGCAACGCATTTCGAGTGCGCCTCCTAACCACCCGGACACCCTCCGTGGGCCGTTTTCGGCATCACGAGCGGTATGGTACCAGATTCCCCCTGGGCGCGCAAGCTTGTTCAGGTCTCTGATCGGCGCGCCGGGGGCTCGGTTTCGTACCACATGACGAGCGGCTCGCGGCGAGGGTGCTCGCCACGCGCCTTCTCGGGCTCTTCGGACAGTTTGTACACGGCGTAGATCGCCGCACCCAGAGCGAGCATCACGCCCGCGAAAGTCGTCACACGCATCGGGCACCTCCCGCTTCAGTCTGTCCGATCGCAAGGCCGGGCGATAGGTCGGCACACGAGAGAGTTCCCGGCGATTTGGACGATCGCCGGCCGCCGGCGGTTTCCTGTATAATGGGGCGCCATGTCGCAACGCACCGATACCGAGCTTCTCGAGGCCATGCGCTCGGGAGACGCCGAGGCCCGCGCCCTGTTCGCGCAGCGCCACGGCGATCTGCTGCTGGGCCTGGCGGCCGAGATCTGCCGGCGCGATTGCCGCATGCCGACGGGCGCGCACGATTGTGTGCTGAACGCGATCGCCGACGGACAGGAAGCCGTCGCCGGCGTCGAGGCGCCGACTCCGTCGTCGGGCAACTGGGCGCGCAAGCTCTTCGCGCAGCCTGACTGGATCGTGGGCGTGGTCCTCGGGGCCCTGGTCTCGGCCCTGTGCTTGCTCGTGATTCTGCCGCGCGAGCCGTTGGCCGCGGCGATGCGCGAGCCCGCCGAGCTGGCCATGGCCAAGGCGGACGCGCCGCTGTCGGGCAAGGTCGGCGACGAGCTGAGCGCCGCGCGGCATCTGTTGGCCCGCGGCAAGGCGACCGCCGCGATCGATGCGTTGAACCGCGTGCTGGCCGCGCGTCCCGAGTTCCTGGAGGCACGCTGGTTGTTGGCGACGACCTACGACGGCATGGGCGATCAGGCGCATGCGGCGGTGTGTTATCGGCAGTACATCAGCGTGGCGAGCCGAGAGCGGGCGATCGCCGACGAGCGCGTCGTGCAGGCGCAGGAGCGCCTGAAGCGCTTCTCGGAACTCCCCTAATTTTGCTTGCCCCGCCCCTCTCGGGCGGGGCGAGTGGTAATTAGCGTTTGCCTGCAGTACAGGAGTTAGCGGTCTTCGATGCCGATGCGCTGCAGCGGCCAGAAGCGGAAGACCGAGCGGCCGATGATGTTCTGCGCGGGCAGCGGGCCCCAGACGTGGCCGTCGTCGGAGTTGTTGCGGTTGTCGCCCATCACGAAGACGTCGCCCTTCGGCACCACGCCGCCGGGCATGCCGATCCTGCTCCAGTCCGGCTCCGGGTACAGCGGCTCCGACTCGATGTAGGGCTCGTTCAGCGCCTTGCCGTTCCGGTAGACCTTGCCGCCGTGGATGTCGATCTTGTCCCCCGGCAGGCCGATGACGCGCTTGATCCAGGCGTCATGCGTCAGCGGATGCGCCGCCTCGGGCGGATAGAAGACCACGATGTCGCCGCGGTTGGGCAGCTCGAAGTGGCGCGTGACTTTCTCGACCACCAGGCGATCGCCCACCAGCAGCGTCGGCACCATCGACTCCGAGGGAATGTAGAAGGCTTCGGCGGCCTCGGTGCGGATCAGCAGCGCGAGCGCGATCGCGACGACGAAGGTCTCGACGGTCTCAGCGGTCTTCGAGCGCTTCCGTTCCCGCCAGGCTTTCCAGAATTGAAACATGGATCTCACTTACCTCTATGTGCCTTGGACCCGCCCCGGGGCCTTCGGGTTCCCATCATGTTACATCCGTTGGGCCAGTTGCGCGAGCCATAGCAACGTCGAGAGGATCTCCATGGTCGGCTGATCCTTGGCCTCATGCGGCAAATAGAGCGGCGTGTCGATGCGCTCGAAACCCGAGAGATCCAGGCTGCGCCCGTCTTCGAGCGAGACCTTGCCGTTCGCCAGGTCCAGTCGAAAGCGCTCGCGGCGCGCCGGAATCCACGCCTGGCCGCCATCGATCGTGACCTTGTTCTCGAGCCCGAGCTGCGGCAACAGCGCCTTGAACAGGCTCGCGCGGACCGCGACCGCGCTCGCGTCATCCTGAGCGCGCGCCTGGCCGACGACGAGCGCCACGTCGCGCACGGCCTCGGAAAACGCGACCATGTCGACCTCGCCGAGCGGCAGTCGCGATTCGTGCCCGGGCTGCCACTCCGGCAGCGGAATGGGGTAGAACTCGAGCCGCTCGAGGTCCACCAATCGGCGCTGGCGATCGCGCTGCTGCCCGTGTGGCCGAAAGCCCAATACCGCCGTCACGCCGCGCGCCTCGAGCTTGCGCTCGCCGACGTAGCCGTTCGGCCCGATGCCCGAAAGGCCCTGCCACCCGCGGGCGCGCAGCAGCGCGTAGAGCTGGATGTGCCGCACGGACGTGCCCGCGAAACGCTCGGTGTAGTAAGGGGCGTCTTCCTCACGCGGGGCGTAAATCTCTCGGAAGGCCTGCTTGAACGGCTGCACGCGCCGCGCCTGAATCACCCAGAGCCGCCAGGCCGCGAGGGCCTCTTCTCGCGCCTCGGCAGGATGCGCCACCCGCACCGAGGCGTCGTCCGAAAAGGCGCGACCGTCGCCGCTTAGCGGCACGAGTGCGCCTTCCGTCGCCGCCGCGTCCACGTCGTCGATGCGCCAGACGAGCCGCTGGGCCAGGTGGCGCATGAGCGGATGCGGCCCGAACACCTCGCGCCAGTCCGCGTAGCGCCAGCTGCGCCCGTCGATCATGGCCTGCTCCAGGCGCGCCTTCTGGGTCGCGAGCGTCTCTGTGAGCACTTTCTGGACCGCCTTGATCTCGGCCAGCACGCGATAGTGGTCCTGTTTGAGGGCCTTGGGCGGATTCGCGAGCGCGCGGCCGTTGGCGACGTCGAAGATCGTGAGCGTGACGGCGCCGTCGTCGCTCAAAAAGAGGTAGAGCTGGTAAGGCCCGGCTTCCCAGCAGCGCTGGCCGTTCGATTCGAGGCCCGCGTCTTCGACGACCAGATCCTGCAGCGCCTCGGCGCTCAGTCCACGCGTGTTCGCGACGGCTTTCAGCGCCTCGTCGATGCGGCGCGTGAGGGTGCGGTGGCGCAAGCGCGTCTTGAGGCGCTGCAACTGCCCGATCGCCTCGTTCGCCATCGCCCGGTCCGGCTGTACGGCGATCGCCCCCAGCGCCGTGATGGCCGCGCCGGCGAGCGCGAGCCGGCCGGACTTGTGCCACTGCAGTGCCCATGCCCCCAGCTGCGTCGCCGTGCCGGCGCTCGCCACCTCGGCGATGCCGAACACGGCGCCCAGCGCCTCGGGCGTCTCTTCGGGCGCCTCGATGCGCAATCGGCACCAGGCGCGAACTTCTTCGGGGGAGTAGTCGGCGATCGCCTCTCGCCAGCTTGCCAGCCACTTGGCGGTCGGATGGGATTTGTTCGCCTGGCGTGCGATCGTTTCGAGCGGATCCGTCTCCACGGGCGATCCTTTCTTGAGCGGCGTCAGCCGTCCCGGGTGGGGTACAATGACGCCGGCGCCGCCATTGTCCCACATGCGGCGTCCATCCCGCACGGAGGAGCCATGTCCGAGCCCGAATCCCCCGCCGTTCAAGCCATGCGCGAAGCGATGCGCCTCGCCGCCCAGGCCGCCGAAGAGCGCCAGGAAGCGAAGCGCAAGGGCCGCGCCCTGGAGCGCGACGACGAGGCCTGGCAGGTGATCGTCGAGACCGCCGTGTCGCTGCCGGATCCCGAGCCGGAGGAACCCCTGGGGACCTTCAACCTCTCGGACGGTGACGACCTCGACGCCTTGATCGCCCAGGTCGAGGCCACGATTCCGGACACCTCCGACGACGAAGTGGACGGCGATCTCGTCATCAAGCGTCCCGACTCGCCCGTGCAGCCCTGGTACATGCTGGCGGCCGAAGAGGTGATGCCCGCGGCGCTGCGCGGCCTCAAGGGGCCGACGGACGTGAAGCAGCTGCTCTACGCGCTGCTGGTCGAGGTGGGCGACGTGAAGCGCACGAACGCGATCGTCATGGAGATGCTGCAGCGGCTGGAGGAGAAGGTCGACCGCACCAACCGGCTCATGCGCGAGCGGCGGCCTTATTGAGCGGTTCGGGACCTCGTTCTTCGTGAGGCCTCGTCACAGTTCCGTAGTTTTCCCGTATTCCAAACGCTTGTGCCGGCCCGCCACCCCTTGTTAAAATGAATCCCGTCCAGCGCCCGTGTCCCGGGCGGAAGCGCCACGTTATGCGGTCAATTGCATTTTCGGGCGATCCGCCCTACATTGAGGGGCAAGCCAGGCTCGAGGGTATCGCGCCCGGGCGCACGCGAAGGTAATCCATGCAAGTCGTCGTCCTCGGAATCAGCCATCAAACGGCCAGCGTCGAGGTGCGTGAAAAGCTCAGCTTTTCGGAGCGTCAGCTCCTTCCCGCCCTCAGCCGCTTGTTGGATCATCCCGAAATCCTCGAAGCCGTCATTCTCTCGACCTGCAATCGCACCGAGATCTATGCCGTCACCACGGATACCGAGTCCGTCCACGGCATGCTGGAGCGCTTCTGGCTCACGGAGAAGAAGCAGCCGCTCGAGACGCTCTTCCAGCACGCCATCAAGGCGGGCAAGCAGGTCCGCACGGACACGAACATCGGGCGCGGCTCGGTGTCCGTCAGCTCGGCGGCCGTCGAGCTCGCGTGCAAGCACCTGGGCGATTTGCGCGATCGCATCGTGCTGATCTACGGCGCGGGCAAGATGAGCTCGCACACGATCAAGGCCCTGTTCCAGCGCGGCGCACAGCATGTCTACATCGTGAACCGCACGCTCGAGCGCGCGCAAGAAGCCGCGCAGCGCCTGGGCGGCGAGGCCATCTCGATGGAGGCCGGCACGCTGCTGCACGCCGTGGCCGACGTGGTGATCTGCTGCACTTCGGCGCCGCACTACCTCCTGCGCCCCGATAACTACCCCTCGGTGCCCGGCAAGCAGCGTTTGTTGATCGACATCGCCGTGCCGCGCAACATCGATCCCGCGCTGGCCGAGCTGCCCGGCGTGCACGTGCTGGACCTCGACGGCCTGGAGCACGTGGCCCGCAGCAACCGCGAG
>DATNPP010000712.1:0-11127 GCA_036703175.1 Oscillatoriaceae cyanobacterium | reverse complement strand
AGCTCGTCGAGATGGGCCGCGCCTATCGCTGCTATCTCACCGCCGAGGAGCTCGAGGTGTTGCGCGAGGAGGCCGCGAAGCGCGGCGAGCCGCCCGGATACCAGCGCGGCTGGTGCACCGAGGAGCGGCGCCGCCGAGGCGAGGCGGAGGGCCAGCCCTACGTGCTGCGCTTTCGAGCGCCGGATTCCGGCACGATCGTCGTCGACGACCTGGTGCACGGCCCCGTCAGCTTCGAGGTCGCCCAGATGGTCGACGACTTCGTGCTGATCAAGAAAGACGGCGTGCCGACCTACAACTACGCCGTCGTGATCGACGACGCGACGATGGGCATCACGCACGTGCTGCGCGGCGACGACCACCTCTCGAACACGCCCAAGCAGATTGCGATTTACCAGGCGCTGAACCTGCCGCTGCCGCGCTTCGGCCACATTCCGATGATTCTGGGACCGGACAAGACGCGCCTGTCCAAGCGGCACGGCGCCACCTCCGTGATGCAGTACTCCACGGACGGCTACCTCTCGGACGCGCTCGTGAACTACCTGGTGCGCCTGGGCTGGGCCCACGGCGATCAGGAGATCTTTTCGCGCGAGGAGATGATCCGAGCCTTCGACCTCCAAGGCCTCAACAAGACGGCGGCCGTCTTCGATCCGGCCAAGCTCGAGTGGCTGAACGCGCACTACATCAAGAGCATGCCGGCGTCGGATCTGGCGGTCTGCATGCTGCCTTTTTGGGAGGCGAAGGGCCTTCCGGCCGCCGCGCAACCCCCGGCCTGGCTGGCGCGCGTCGTGAGCTCGCTGCAGGAGCGCAGCCGCACGCTGGTGCAACTCGCGGAGGCGAGCGCGATCTTCTTCGATCGGCCGCTGGAGTTCGATGACGCCGCGGTCTCGAAGTTCCTGAACGCCGAGAATGCGGCGCTGCTGGGCACGCTGCGCGAGCGTCTCGCCGCGCTGCCCGAGTGGGAGGAGAGCGCGCTCGAGACGACCTTCAAGGCCCTGGCCGAGGAGCGCGGCATCAAGCTGGGCGCGCTGATTCAGCCGACGCGCGTCGCCGTCACCGGACGCACCGCCAGCCCCGGCATGTACGAGGTGCTCGTGCTGCTGGGCCGCGAGCTGAGCCTGCGTCGCCTCGAGCAGGCGATCGCCACCGCGTCGCGGGCGTAGGAAAGGGAGCGTATGGCGACCAACCGCCTGCAAGATCGCCAGGACGACCGCGCCAAGACCGCGCCGCTCAAGGCGCCGACCGGCAAGCTCAAGCCGCCCACCGGCAAGCTCAAGCCTCCCAGCGGTCGCCTCAAGGGAACGGGCCCGCTCAAGCCCGGCACCAGCCGCACGCCGAGCGCGCCGCTCAAGCCCAAGTACACCACGGCGCAGCTGCGTCTGCCGCCGTCGCGGCGACGCAAGAAGGGCAATCCCGTGTTGCGGCGCCTCGTCTTCGGGCTCTTCGCCTTCGGGCTCGCCGGTCTGTTGGTGCTCAACGCCCTGTTCAGCTTTCTGCAGACGCTCTCGCCGCAAGCGCATGCCAAGTTCGGACCGATCGACTTTCTCACGAGCCTGATGCCGCTCACGGGGCGCCACAACATCCTGCTTTTGGGCACGGATTGGGACTACTCCGCGGGCCATCGCCTCTCGGACGGCCCTTCCCGCTCCGACACGATGATGGTGCTGGGCGTCGACGCGGATCACGGTCGCCTCAACCTCATCTCGGTGCCGCGCGACACGCGCGTGCTGATTCGCGGCCACTACGAGAAGATCAACGCGGCGATGGCCATCGGCGGGCCCGAGCTTTCCGCCAAGGTCGTCTCGCAGCTGCTCGGCGTGCCGATCGACGCGTGGGCGACGATCAACACCAACGGCCTGCAGCGCCTCGTCGACGTCATGGGCGGCGTGCGCCTCTACGTCGACAAGGACATGTACTACGTCGACGAGACCGCCCACCTCGGCATCAACATTCACAAGGGCTGGCACCTCATGAACGGCGCGCAGGCGCACCAGTTCGTGCGCTTCCGCCACGACGCCCTCGGCGACATCGGACGCGTGCAGCGTCAGCAGGAGTTTCTGCGCGCGGTCGAGCAGCAGTTGCTCACGCCCGGCACGCTCTTCAAGGTGCCGCAGCTGTTGCACACGATTCAGGACAACATCACGACCAACCTCAGCGGCTCGGAGATGCTGAAGTTGATGCTGTGGGCGCCGCATCTTCGAGGCCAGCACCTGCACATGGTGATGCTGCCGGGCGCGTTCTCGGGCGCGGGGTTCAATCAGAGCTACTGGCTGGTCAATCCGGATTCAGCCCGCGATCTCGGCGAGCACCTGCTCGCCGGCGCCAGCACCGATCACGTCACGCAATCGGCGCTGCGGCTCACGGTGCTCAACGGCTCGTCCGATTCGACGCTCGGCGCCCAGGCCGCGCGCGTGCTGCGCGACGCCGGCTGGAACGTCTGGTCGATCGGCGACGCGCCGGACCACGACCATCGCCGCACCGAGATCATCCCCCAGACCGGCCACGAGGAGTTCAACGGGGCGATCGCCCGCGCGCTCGGCGTGCCGGCCCATCCCGTCGACGCGAGCGTCGGCGATTTGTCCACGGACTTCACGATCATCGTCGGCGACGACTTCGCCCGCCTGGCGCGGCACTAGCTCTCAATCACCGGACAAAAGGAAAGCGCCCTCTTCGTCGCAGAGGGCGCTCCGTTTTGGCGAAGTTCTAGGTCTGCTCGGGCAGCAGCGCCTGGTCGTGCTTGGCCTTGAGGGCCGCCAGCTCGTCCTCGACGTTGGGCGCGGACAGGGCCTCGAAGCGGTTCTCGAGCGAGCTCGCGTTCAGCTCGCCGTAGGCGGCCGCCTGCGCTTCTTTCTCGCTGACCTTGGCCTCCATGCGCTCGAAGGCCGAAAGGGCGTTTCCACCGCCCGTCTGGCTCAGCGTGGTCTGAATGCGCTTCTCGGCCTCGGCACGGCGATGCCGCGCGATGAGCAGCTCCTTCTTGGTCTGGGCCTCGGAGATCTTGGCCTCCAGGCGCGCCAGGTTTTCCTTGAGCATCGCGACGCTCTTCTTGGCCTCTTCCCACTGGGTCTTGAAGCCGTCCGCCGTCGTCTGCGCGGTGGTCTTGCGCGTCAGCGCCTCGCGGGCCAGGGCGTCGTCGCCCTTGCTCACGGCCAGCTCGGCCTTCTTGGCCCACTGGTCCGCCTCTTCCTGCAGCTGCTGGGCCTTCGCGAAGAGCTGCTTCTCGGTGGCGATCGCCGTGGCGACCTGGGTCTTGACCTTCAACAGATCCTCGTTGAGCTCCTCGACGATCTGCTTGAGCATCTTCTCAGGATCTTCCGCCTTGTCGATCGCATCGTTGATGTTCGACTTGAGCATGCGGCTGAAGCGATCCCACAGTCCCATTTGAAAGCCTCCAATCTTGTCATGCGCATGGTCGAACCCGCGCCCTGCTTAAAGCGTACCACGATCCTACCCCAAAAGGGAGGGGCCTAACGTCGCGATGCCAAGCCGTAGCTAGCCCTTGTGGGTGAACGCCGGCTTGAAGGCTTTGTCGTCCGAGAGCTGGGCGACTTCCTTGGGCGGCAGCTTGAGCGCGATGAGATTGTCGCGCACGAGGCAGCGATCGACCGTGATCACCTGCATGCCCCAATCCACCAGGGCCTGCTGCTTCGCGGGCTGGTAATCCGGCGCCCAGGAGAGCACCGGATTGTCCGGGTAATCGGCGAGCAGCCGCGCGGCTTGATCCAGCAATTCCGGCAGCAGCGTCTCGTAGCCCGGATGCACCGTCAAATGCAGCGTGTGCGGCAAGGCGCGCATCTGCGCCGTCAAGCGCATGTAAGCGACGATCTTGCCCTCGCGCTCGACCACGTAGCGCAAATCGGCCACCTGCTTCAATCCGCGGCGCATGCCGGCCATCGCGCGCTCGATGAAGCCCAGCGCGAAATCCGACGGCTCGCGGCTGTCCACCAAGCGCACGGGCGCCGGCGTCGAGGCCTGGTACAGCTCGTAGAGGCCCTGCGCGTCGCGCGAGCGGTAGCGGCGGAAGCCCGGCAGCTCGAGGCCCTGCGCCGCGGGCGCGCGCTCGAGCTGGTAGTAGGTCACGGCCGCGTACTGGCGGAAACCCAGCTTTTCGTACAATCGCAGCGCCGGCGCGTTCTGCGCGTCGACTTCGAGCGTGAAGCACTTCACGCCCAGCTCGCCGTAGCGCTCGAACACCTCCTCGACGAGCTTGACGCCGAGGCCGCGGCCCTGACAATCGGGCGCGACCGCGACGTAGTCGATGTGCCAGCGCGTGCGCTCGGCGTTGCCGGGGCTGGTCTGAATGAACCCGCAGATTTGCCCGTCCTGCTCGAGCACGTAGAGATTGAGCATGTAGCGGTAAGGGTTCGGAAAGAGCCCCAGCACGCGAATGAGCGGATACATCTTCTGCCAGCGCGCCACCTGCGAGCCGATGTCCACGCCGCGCCGGCCGTATTCCTCACGGAAGGCGGACTCGAAGATGCCGCGAACGGCGTCGAGGTCGCTATACCGAACAGCTCTGATCACGTTGCGAACTCCTATCCGCGCTCGTGACGCGCGGCCGCAGCACCACGACCGGCGTTTGCTCGGCCGCGTTGCCGAACGGATTGTCCAGCAGCATGCGCGACACCTCCGCCGCGGCGACGCCCGGCGTGCACGCGAGCACCATGGCGCGCTTGAGGTCGTTGGCGTCGACGATCGCCGCCTCGAGGCCCGTGCGCTCCTTGATGCGCGCCACCACGCGCTCCGGCTCGGCCGGGCCCGCCACGATGTACTTGTCGAACGGCGGCATCGTGCCCGTGACGTCGTCGATCAGCTCGGCGGGGCGCCCCGCGAGCGTGTAGAACAGGCCCTTCTGGCCCACGAGCTTGCCCAGCGCGCCGATCGCCATGCTCACGACCATGCGTGCGGCCCCGACCTGGTTCATGGCCGTCTGGAAGCCGTGCGGAGAGCTCAAGGAGCCCTTGGAAGGCACGAAGTAGCACAGCCGGCGGGCGAAGTAGCCCGGCTCGACGTCCGCGGGCCGGAAGTACTGGTGCTGGGTGATCGCGACGACGCTCTCGGCCACCGCGACGACGTCGCCGGGTTGGCGGAATTCGCGCGTGTACAGGTCGATCACCTCGACGATGTCGTCGCGATCCGTGAGCAGATGCGTCGGCACGCACTGAATGCCCACCGTCTCGCCCTCGAGCATCGCGGGCAGCGGCTTCACCTCCGACAGCGGCAGCACGATCTCGTCGGAATGCGTCAGCAACGCGCCACGGCCGTAGGTCTGATACGTGAGGTGCACCACCGCCGCGTGCAGCGTCACGCCGGGCACGGCGGGCACTTCGATTTGCAGCTCGGCCTCGAGCTTCTCGGAGGGCCCGACGAGCGTCGCGGCCCAGTAGCCGTCGCCGCGCCCGTCGGCGTTGAGCGCGCGGACCACGGCCGTGCCGGCCAGTTCCTCGGGGCGCGCGGAGCCCTTGGCGAGCACCTGCAGCGACACGTTCACGTTCACGAGCGTCTGCTCGTAGCGCGCGTTGCGATTCACGAAGGGCACCTGGCAGACGAACCGGCGCCGTTCGTGCTGGCGCGGCAGCTCTTGCCAGGGCGTGCGATGCGGCGCGTCCAGCGCGATCGTCGCGGCGTCGCGCGTGCGATAGAGGCCCTCGAACGCCACGCCGGCGGCGGCCAATGCCGCGAGCCCAAGGAGAAGATACATGGGGACGGTTCCTCTAAGACAGTAAGGTTATTGTAGCTCAGGAGGGGACGCTTTGGCAACGAAGCGAGCGATGGCGCCGGTTTTCGGTGCCGCCGCATCCGGGCGGACGGCCGTCATGACGCAAGGCCGCTCGCTCGCTCCTGTGACGCCTGGAAATTTGCCGGGAAACAGGGTAAAAGGAGTCTGACGCATTGCGGGCCTCGGGGCTGTACGCGATGACACACTCTTGAGGGGGATACGCTTGCGGGCGGTCAGCATAGAAAATCTCGAATCCGGTAGCATCCTTGGCAAGACGATTTTCGCCAACGACGGCCGACCGCTTTTGAAGCGAGGCGCCGAGCTCTCCGCCAAGACCATCGCCACGCTGGCGCGCCTCGGCTACCAATACATCTACGTCTACGATGAGCTCACGGCCGACATCGAGGTGCCGGACCTGCTCGACGAGGAAGTGCGCGCGCAGGCCACGAACGTGGTGCGCGAGGCCTTCCAGGCCACCCAGGTCGGCGCGGACGGCAAGTTCGCGCGCGTCGGCATCAACTTCGACGCGATTTCGGACGTGTCCGGCACGCTGGTCGAGTCGATCCTGCAGAACCAGGATCTCAGCATTCAAATCGTCGATCTCAAGAGCTACGACCAGTACACCTTCCAGCACTCGGTCAACGTGGCGATGATGGGCGTCGTGCTCGGCAAGATGCTCAAGCTGAACTTCGGCGAGCTCAAGGATCTCGCGACGGGCCTGTTGCTCCACGACCTGGGCAACGTGACGATCCCCGAGACGA
This sequence comes from Oscillatoriaceae cyanobacterium, assembly GCA_036703175.1. Taxonomy (GTDB): domain Bacteria; phylum Cyanobacteriota; class Sericytochromatia; order S15B-MN24; family JAQBPE01; genus DATNPP01. The sequence continues at coordinate 4,650 of DATNPP010000712.1, read as the reverse complement.
TCCTCAAGAAGCCGACCAAGCTCACGGACGAGGAGTTCAAGTACGTCTACGAGCATCCGCGCTCCGGCTTCGAGCTGCTGCGCCAGTGCGATCGCATCAGCGCGCCGGCGAAGATCGTCGCGCTTCAGCATCACGAGCGCATGAACGGCACGGGCTATCCCAAGGGGCTCAAGGGCCCGGACATCCACCTCAACAGCCAGATCGGCGCGATCGTGGACGCCTACGACGCCCTCACCTCGGATCGCAACTACCGCAAGCGCTATCTGCCGCACGAGGCGATCGAGTACCTGCTCGGCGCCGGCGACACGCACTTCTCGTTCGAGCTCGTGAAGAGCTTCGTGGATCAAGTGGCGCCGTATCCGCCCGGCACGGTCGTCAAGCTTTCGAGCGGCGACGTGGGCGTGGTGGTCAAGGTCGACATGAAGGTCTCCACGCGTCCGCTATTGCGCTTGATGCACGATTCCGAGGGCCGCGACTATCCGCGCGGCGAAGAGCTGGACCTCGCGAAGTACCCCACGCTGGTCATCAGCAAAGTCGTCGAAGAATAAGCCGTGGATTACACCGAGATCGCGATTCGCGTGCCGGTGCTTTACGCCGAAGCGCTGGCCTGGCATCTGCAAGAACTGGGCGCTACCGGCGTGGTGGTCTCCGAGATTCCCGCCAAGGGCCCCGCGCCCGAGACGGTGCAAGTGAAGACCTACCGGCCCGGCGTGCCCGAGGAGCAGGCGTCCTGGCTCGCGATTCTCGAGCGGGATCTCGGCCAGTTCGCCGAGAACTTTCCCGGTTTGGCGCCCACGATCGCCACGCGCTGCGTGCCCGAAGAGGACTGGGCGCACAGCTGGAAGCAATACTGGCACGCGCAGCGCATCGGCGATCACCTGGTGATCAAGCCGTCGTGGGAAGAATTCACCCCCGAGCCGGGCGATCACGTGATCGAGCTGGATCCCAAGCAAGCCTTCGGCACGGGCACCCACGCCACGACGCAGCTCTGTCTGCGGGCGCTCGAAGACGTCGTGCCGAGCCATGACGCGCCGCTGGTCTTCGACGTCGGCACGGGCTCGGGCATATTGGCGATCGCCGCCGTGCTGCTCGGCGCCCGTCGCGTCGAGGCCTGCGACACCGATCCGGTCGCCGTGGCCGCGACCGAGGAGAACGTGCGATTGAACGGCGTGGCCGAGCGCGTGCACGTCAGAACCGGCGGCATCGAGGTGATCAAGGGCCAGTGCGACGTGCTGGTCGTGAACATTCTGGCCGAGGTGGTGGCGGGCATCGCGTCCGAGATCGCCGAGCGCGTACGTCCCGGCGGCGACGTGCTGGCCTCGGGGATCATCCGCGAGCGGCAGGCGCTGGTGGAAAGTGCCTTCGAGGCCGTGGGCTTGTCGGTGCTGCGCATCGAGTATCAGGACGACTGGGTGCTCGTTCAGGCCCGTAAGCCGGACTCCTTCGTCATCGAGCGGGATTGATGCCTTGGACGCCTCCGCGCGCATGACGGTATAATCGGCGCGGAGGTTCTCCGTGTCGACGCGCGTGATTCCGCTCTTTCCGCTCAAAATCGTCCTTTTTCCGGGCATGCTCTTGCCGCTGCGCATCTTCGAGCCCCGCTACCGCCTCATGGTGCAGCGCTGCCTGGAGAGCGACGGCACCTTCGGCGTGAGCCTGATTCAGGAGGGCGAGGAAGTCGGCGGCGGCGCGATTCCGAGCCTGACGGGCACGCTGGCCGAGATCAGCAAGCTCGAGCGATTGGACGACGGCGAGCTGATGCTGCTGTGCGTGGGTTTGCGCCGCTTCCGCATCGAGCGCCTGGTGGAGGGCGAGCCCTATCCGCAGGCCGAGGTGGCCGTGCTCGACGAGGGCGATCCCGCCGATCCGGTGCCCGAGGCGCTGTTGACCGAAGCGAGCACCAATCTCGAAGCCTACCTCGCGGGATTGAGCAGCCTCACGACGCTCTCGATCGCCATGCCGCACGGTGCGCTCTCGTCGATCGACCTTTCCTACCTGATGGCCGCCACGCTGCAGGTCGAGCGCGGCAAGAAACAGGCGATCCTCGAAACGCCGGACGTGATCGAGCGGCTTCAGATGCTCGTGGGCCTGTTCCGCGCGGAGAACGAGCGCATGGAAGAGTTCCTCGCCGAGGCCCGCCAACACGGCGACATCTACTATCGCGGCCGAAGGCTCTCGCTGAATTAACCCCCGCGCGCCCCCTCCCCCTGGCGAGGGGGAGGGATGTTGTAGCCCCGTCCAGGGGCGAAAACGGGGTGGGGGAGTCTCTTTGCGGACCGCCGGGAAAGCATTGCTATTTGTGGTCCGCCGAGAGACTCCCCCTCCCAGCCTCAGCCCCTGAACAGGGCTTCGGCGTCCCTCCCCCCCACCGAGGGGAGGGGGCGTGCGTATCAATACTTCGGTTGCTTCTCGAGCGAGCGGAAGAACAGCGCCGTCACGTCGCCCGTGTCCGGGCGCACCGCGAACATGAGCAGCGGCGGCGCCTTGGGATCGTCCGCGTCGATCACGGTCCACACCTCGGCCGTGATGTTCTTCCCCGGCGCCGCGCCCGGATAGAGCACTTCGCCGGTCGCCGGCAGCACCTGCACGTGCTTCGGCAGATTCGGAATCGTGCGCAAGTAGGCGCTCACGCGCTGCTGTGCCAGCGGAAAGCCCTTGACGGGCGCCTTGAACGCCGTGTCCAGCGCGAGGGCCGGCGCGGCCGTGAGCAGCAACAGTGCGGCACTGAGAAGAGCGAAACGGCGCAAGGCATCCTCCTGAAGGGCGGTTCCCAAGGAGTATGATGCCCAATCGTGCCCGTTTGTTCCCACGCTCAGCGGCTGACCTGCAATTGATCGACCACGCCCTGCACGCCCGGCAGTTGCTCGACCAGCGACACGACCCGCTGGCGCGTCAGCGCGTCCGGCACCTGCCCGACGAGCGTCACGATGCCGCCGTCCACGCGCGCGCTGACGGCGGGCTGGCTCAAACTGCACGAGACCGCGTCCGCGAGCAACGCGTCCGACACGTGCACCTGGCCGCTCGGGGCGCCCGTGGTCGCGAGCCAGCCGTCCGGCACGGGGCTCGGCAGCGCGCGGATGGCGGCATCCAGGCCGTCGCGCCAGTGAGCCGCCAAATCATGGGCGCTCGCAGCGCCGTTGAGGTGCGCGTCGGCCGCGCTGACGTAGAACAGCCGCGAATCGAAGTAGTCGATCTCGGCCAGATCCCCGGAACCGCCGACGCGCAAGCCGAAGCCATGGTAGTGCTTGGGCAGATCGTAGCGGCCGATGGCGATCGCCAGCGCCTGACGCGCGGCGATCGCGCGCTCGTCCGCCGTGATCTGGCCCGAGTTCGCGAAGCGACACACGTCGACGCCGCCCAGCGCCAGGTCGGCCTCGCCCTTTTCCGCCATGCCCTGCACCTGCGCCGTGGTCGCGCGCTGCTGATGCGCGCCGATGGGCGGCGTGATCTGCATGCCCACGAGCGTGAGGACGAACATGCCGACGGCGATCCAATCGAGCGGATTCATCGCGCCTCCAAAGTTTACAAAGCTTTACACTCCCAGCATAAGCAGGCGCCGCCGCCGCGGCTTCCGCGAAAGCGCCAAAGTCGCTTGCCCGAAACGTCATCACCGGCCCGAAGCGCGCGAGCCCAGGTTAATGACGGGCTAACGCTCAATTGTCGTTCCGAAAGGCCCATGCTAGAATGGAGCGTCGCGTCGACGGCGTCGGCCACGGGCCGAAACGGACGCATCCCATTGACGAGCACCTGGTTGCGGCTCGGTGTTCCGTGTCGGAGAGAAAAATGATTACGAAGGACAAGAAGACCGAGCTGATCGGCATCCATCGCGCCCACGACAAGGACACGGGCTCGCCCGAGGTCCAGCTGTCGTTGCTGACCGAGCGCATTCAGAACCTGACGAAGCACCTGAACGCCAACAAGAAGGACTTCAGCACGCGTCGCGGTCTGCTCAAGATGGTCGGCCGTCGCCGTCGCCTGCTCAACTACCTGCAGAAGAACGACGTCGAGCGCTACCGGGCCATCATCGAGAAGCTGGGGCTTCGCAAGTAATCGGAGGCGGGGTGTCCCCCCGCCTTTTCGCATGTCGGCCCGCTTCTAAGTGAAGCACCGCCGGGAACGCCCGGCGAGAAAGAATGGAAATGGCGGAAAGTAAGAACATGGAAAAAGTGCACACCTTCAAGACCAACCTGGGTGAGAAAGAGCTCACCGTCACGGTCGGCAAACTGGCCAAGCAGGCCAACATGGCGGTCACGGTGCAGTGCGGCGGCACGATGGTGCTGGTGGCGGCCACGATGTCGCGCTCGCAGCGCGAGGGCATCGACTTCTTCCCGTTGCTCGTCGACGTCGAGCAGAAGATGTACGCGGTGGGCCGCATCCCCGGCAGCTTCATGCGCCGTGAGGGCCGCGCCTCGGATTCCGCGATTCTCAACTCGCGTCTGATCGACCGCGGCATTCGCCCGCTCTTCCCGAACGGTTTCCGCAACGACGTGCAGGTGACCGTCACGGTGCTGTCGAGCGACAGCGAGAACCAGCCCGACGTGCTGGGCATTCTGGGCGCCGGCATCGCGCTGACGCTTTCCGACATTCCTTTCGAGGGCCCCTTCGGCGGCTTGCGCGTGGGCCGCGTGAACGGCAAGTGGGTGCTCAATC
>DATNPP010000705.1:0-4157 GCA_036703175.1 Oscillatoriaceae cyanobacterium | reverse complement strand
ATCGCGTAGATGCGCGTCGCCATCTCGGCCAGGTAGAACTGAATCGCCTGGAACTCGGCGATCGGCTTGCCGAACTGCTGGCGCTGCACCGCGTGGTTCAGCGCCAGGTCGTAGGCTTCCTTCGCCATGCCGAGCGCCGCGGCGCCCAGGAAGAGACGGCCCTTGTCCAGGATCTTCATGGCCGTGAGGAAGCCCAATCCGACGTGGCCGAGCACGTTCGCGTTCGGCACGCGCGCGTTCTCGAAGGTCACGGTCGTCGTGCCCGACGCCGCGAGGCCCATCTTGTGCTCGCGGGGGCCCGAGATGACGCCCGCTCCGCGCTCGACGACGAAGGACGTCACGCCGCCCTTGGCGCCCAGCGCGGGATCCGTCACGGCGAAGACCGTCATCACGTCGGCGATGTCGCCGTTCGTGATCCAGATCTTCTCGCCGTTGAGCACCCAGTCGTCGCCGTCACGCACCGCGCGCGTCTTGATGCTGGCCGCATCCGAACCCGCCGAGGGCTCGGTGAGGCAGAAGCAGCCGATGCTGTCGGCCGTCGCCAGCTTGGGCAGATACTTGCGCTTCAGCTCGTCCGAGCCGTCGAGCACGAGGCCGTAGGTGCCGATGCCGCCATGGGCGCCCATCACGACCGAGGTGCTGGCGTCCGCGCGGGCGATTTCTTCGCCGAGAATGGCGAACGAGATCGGATCCGCGCCGGCGCCGCCGTACTCCTCGGGAATGGCCATGCCCATGAAGCCCATCTCGGCCATCTTCTTGAGCAGGCCCGAGTCGAGCTTGGCGTCGCGGTTCTGCTTCATCGAGACGGGACGAATCTCGGCGTCCACGAACTCCTTGACCGCTTGGCGGAAGAGGAAGTGCTCTTCGCGCAGATAGGGACTCTTGAATTCAACCGACATGGTTCGCTCCTTACTTGTCCGTGAAGTTCGGGCGGCGCTTCTCCTTGAATGCCGTCACGCCTTCGCGCATATCCGCCGTCTGGGTCAATCCGGCGAAGAGATCGGATTCCTTCTCCAAGCTCTCGGCCAGCGAGTGGTTCCGCCCGTACTCCAGGCTGGTGAGAATCGCCTCGATCGCCTTGGCGCCGAAGCTCGAAATTTTCTTGGCGAGGCCGAGCGCCTGCTTGACCACGTCGCCTTCCGGCACGACCTTGTTCACCAGGCCGATGCGGTAGGCTTCTTGCGCCGTGATGTTGTCCGCCGTGAGCATCATCTCGGTGGCCTTGCTCCAGCCGACCACGCGCGGCAATCGCTGCGTGCCGCCGAAGCCGGGCATGATGCCGAGGTTGATCTCGACCAGGCCCAATCGGGCGCGATCGCTCGCGATGCGGATGTGGCAGGCCAGCGCCAGCTCGAGGCCGCCGCCCAATGCCACGCCGTTGATCGCGGCGATGACTGGCTTCTTGAGGGCCTCGAGGCGATCGAGCACCTGCTGGCCCTTGCGCACGAGGGCCTTGGCCTCGTCGGGCGAGCTGATCGCCGCGATCTCGTTGATGTCCGCGCCGGCGACGAAGGCCATGCCGTTGCCCGTGACCACAATCGCCTTGACGTTGGGATCGGCCTCGAGCTGGTCGAGCAGCGTCGCGAACTCGCTCATCGTGCCCGAATTGAGGGCGTTGACGGGCGGGTTGTCGATGGTGACGACGGCCACCTTCTCTTCCATCCGGAGCTTCACGAACTGCGAAGTAGCGGTAGACACTGAAAAACCTCCTTAGAAAGCGGGGCCGCCGTTAGACGGTCTCGAGGGAGTACTCCTTGAAGCCCTTGCCGGTCTTCTTGCCGAGGTGGCCGGCGCGCACCTTGCGCTTGAGCAGCGGCGCGGGACGGAAGCGCTCGACGCCGAGGATCTTGTGCAGCTCCTCCATCTTGGCGAGCACCACGTCGAGGCCCATCTCGTCGGCCAGCTGCAGCGGGCCCTTGGGCCCGGTCGTGTCCGCCATGCCCGCACCGGCCATCATCGCGATGTCGATGTCGTTGGGGCTCGCGACCTTCTCCTGCAGCGCGTAGGCCGCTTCGTTGATCATGGGCAGAATCAGCCGCTCGAACGAGTACGGCGTGCCCTTGATGCCGGTCTTGGCCTGCACGTCGGCGATCTGAGCTTGCGTGAAGCCCTCGTCTCCCTCGCCGTGCACGTAGAAGCCGGCGCCGGTCTTCTGGCCGAAGCGCTTGGCCTGGAACAGGCGCTCGAGGAGCTCGGCGGGCGCCATGCGCGGGCCGTACTCCTCGTAGAGGATGTGCTGCACTTCGCGGCAGATGTCCACGCCGAGCATGTCCGCGAGGAAGAAGGGGCCCATCGGCATGCCGCGGCTGGTGACGTCGGCGTCGATGGCTTCGAGCGAGGCCGAGCCTTCTTGCGCGCAGTAGACCGCCTCGTTGAAGAAGGGCATCAGCAGGCGGTTGACGAGGAAGCCGGCGCACTCTTCGACGCGGATCGGCAGCTTGCGCAGCTCCTGCGTGAACTGCATGACGTCGTTGATCGTGTCCTCGCTCGTTTCGAGGCCGGGGATGACCTCGACCAGCTTCATGACCGGCGCGGGATTGAAGAAGTGCATGCCGATCACCTTGTCCGGCCGGCTGGTCGCCGCGCCGAGCTCGGAGATCGAGAGCGCCGAGGTGTTCGAGGCGAAGATGCAGGTGCTGGGGCAAACCTTGTCCAGCTCGCCGAAGACCGCCTTCTTGATGTCCATGCGCTCGGACACGGCCTCGATCACGAGGTCGACGTCGTCGAAGCCGTCGTAGCTGGTGGTGCCCGAGATCAGCGACATCTTCTGCTGCATCTCGTTCTCGGTCATCTTGCCCTTTTTGACGCGCGACTCGTAGACCGCGCGCGCGGCCGCGATGCCCTTGTCCACGGCCTCCTGGTTGATGTCCTTGATCACCACCGGAAGGCCGGAGAACGACACCACCTGAGCGATACCGCCGCCCATCGTACCGCCGCCGATCACCGCGGCCTTGTAGATATACGCCATCGTGAAATTCTCCTCGGATCGCCTCCGTGCGGAGGCCAGGGGGTGACTACGCGCGCTCGAAGAGGATCGCGGCACCCATGCCGCCGCCCACGCAAAGAGACGCGATGCCGCGCTTGGCGTCGCGGCGCTGCATCTCTTTGAGCAGGCTCAAACTGATGCGCAGGCCCGTCGCGCCGATCGGGTGGCCGAGGGCGATCGCCCCGCCGTTGACGTTGACCTTGGCGCGATCCCAGGGCGTGCCGCGCTTCTCGAGCTCCTTTTCGGAGGCGATGATCTGCGCGGCGAAGGCCTCGTTGATCTCGAACAGATCGACGTCCTCGATCTTCGTGCCGGCTTTCTCCAGCACCTTGGGAATCGCGTAGGCGGGGCCGAGGCCCATGCGCTCGGGCTCGAGGCCCGCGAAGGCGTAGGCCTTGAGCGTCGCGAGGGGCTTGAGGCCCAGTTGCTCGGCCTTCTCCTTGCTCATGAGGATCATCGCCGCGGCGGCGTCGTTCATCGGGCAGGAGTTGCCCGGCGTGACGCTGCCGCCCTCGCGCTTGAAGATCGCGGGGTACATCGCGAGCATCTGCGGGTTGATCGCCGGATTGATGCCCTCGTCCTGCGCGAAGGCCTCGGGCGCGACTTCCTTGCCGGCGGCCTTCTTGGGCACCATCACCGTCATGATCTCGTCCTTGAACTTGCCTTCGCGGTTCGCGCGGAAGGCCTTCTTGTGGCTCTCCGTGGCGTACTTGTCCTGGTCCTCGCGGCTGATGCCGAACTCTTCGACCAGGTTCTCGGCCGTCGCGCCCATCAGAATGTTGCAGACGGGATCCGTGAGGCCCTCCCACAGCGCGTCGACGAACTTCGAGTCGCGCAGCCGCTTGCCGAAGCGCATGTCGCGGTTGACGTACGGTGCCTGGCTCATCGACTCGGCGCCGATCACGAGCACCGTGTCCGCGTCGCCGAGCAGAATGGCCTGCGCGCCGTTCACGATCGCCTGAATTCCCGAAGCGCAGTTGCGGTGGACGGTGTAGGCGGGCTTGTCCTTGGGGACGCCCGCGTTCAGCGCGATCACGCGACCGATGTTCATGGCGTCGGAGCCCTGGCCCGCGCAGCCGCAGACCACTTCGTCGATCACGTTCGGGTCGAGCTTGGTGCGTTCCAGCAGCTCCTTGACCACCAAGCGGCCCAGCTCCTGGGCCGTCAGGTC
>DATNPP010000700.1:0-4374 GCA_036703175.1 Oscillatoriaceae cyanobacterium | reverse complement strand
CGCCGCCAGCGTTCGTCCTGAGCCAGGATCAAACTCTCCGAAAACATGTTCGGTGAGTCAATTGTGACTCTTTTGCTTGCTCTCATTGTTGTTGACAAGAGCTTGGTGCGTTCGCTTGGCTATTCAGTTGTCAAGGTCCTTGCGGTCGACTTAATCCCTTGTTTATGAGGATTTAATCTTTCCGCTCGCAGGAATCTATTGTCTCACAACCGATTCTTGCTGTCAACCCCTGTTCGGGGGAAAATTTAGTGCCTCGCTCGTTCCGCCCCTCTCGGAGCAGTCCGCCCGCGGCACGAAAGTCATTATACCCCTTCCCGAGATCGTCGCAAGGGGTGCGACGCCTCTTTTTGTGTGAATGATTATTAATTGACCAAGCGTAGGTTAAGGCGTCGCGGGAGCTTGCGTGCTTGCGGCCGGCCTAAAAGCGCCTCGTCAAAGGGCCCGCGGCCTACGGCGAGCGACGATTGACGAGCAAACGGCTCGCCTGCATCATGCTGCGGATCGCCCCAATCTCCCTTGATCAGAGGACACGATGGAACTCGAAATCCCCCAGCTCGAAGAGACCGAAGGCACCGAAAGCGCTGAAAAGACCGGAAAGAACAAGCTCTTCTTGATGATCGCCATCACCGTGGCACTCGTGTCGGCCTTCATGGCCGTGACCAAGGTGAAGGACGACAACATCTGCCAGGCCATGTCGACCGCGCAGACCGCCGCGATGGACACCTGGGCCCAGTACCAGGCGAAACGGGAGCGCTCGTACATCGCCGAAGTGGCCCGCAATCAGGATCTCGTGCTGCTGACCGTCGAGAGCGGCCGCGACACGCGCGCGATCGACAAGCAGATCAAATCTTACTCGAGCGACCTCGCTCGGTACGAGGCGGACATGAAGGATCTCTCGAAGGCAGCGAAGGGTTACACCAAGCAGTACAACGCACTGAACTTCAAAGACGATCAGTTCGACATGTCCGACGCGACGCTGTCGCTGTCGCTCGCGATCCTGGCGATCGCCGCCCTCACCAGCCAGCGCTGGCTGGTGTATTTCTCGTGGGTGATCGCGGCCTTCGGATTGGCGATGGGCGTCGCGGGGCTCGCGGGGCTCGGCTGGCACCCCGACTGGATCGTCCAGATGCTTTCTTAGCCCGCCAGCAGCTTGATCAAATAGCCCGAGTTCTGACGCAGATCCTGCAACACCCCGGTGGCCGCGCCCGCGAGAATCGAGGCGCGGCTTTCTTGGCTGATCACCTGGGCCATGTCCGCGTCGCGAATCTGTGACTCGGCGGCCGCCTGGTCTTCCGCGGCCGTGTTGACGTTCGCGTTCATGAAATTCAGCCCGTTCTGGTAGGCGCCGAAGCTGCCGCGCAGGCTGTCCATCGTATAGACCGCGTTGTTGAGGGCGTTCAGCACGGCCATGGCGTTGTTCTGCGTATCCACGTGCGCGTTGCCCAGGCCCATGCCGCCGCTCGTCAGGCGATCGATGGACAGCGTCTCCGTCTGGCCCTGATTGGCACCTTCCTGCACCTGGAAGTTCAGCGGATCGACGCCGGTAGGGTAGTCGAAGCTGTAGTTGACGCTGATCGTATGCGGCCCGGAGCCCGTCAACTGGGAGGTGCCGTTCAGCTGAATCTGGTAGCTGTACAGCGGCGTGCCGTTGACGTTGTCCGTCTCCGTCTGCGAGACGGTGTAGCCGTTCGGCAAGCCGGCCGTCACCGGAACGCCGTCCACGGTGACCACCGTGCCGGGATCGAGAACGCCGCCTTCGAAGAACGGCGTCTCCGTATTCAGGTTGATCGAATTGTTGCTCGGATCGTTCGGCATGTAGGTCGTCGCGATCGTCACCGGGCCGCCGGCGGCGTCCGGCAACGAGGTGCCCTCGAGCGACAGCGTGCTGCCGGACAGGTAATAGCCGTTGCCGGCCGGCGAGCCGGCGTTCGGAACCGGCACGCCGTTGGCGGTGACGCTCTCGCTGCCCGCCTGAGGGGCGCTCGGCAAGTTGATTGTCGTGGAGCCGGCAGGAATGCTCTTGACGGTGATCTTCTCGGTCGGGCTGGCCAGGCCGGTGCCGGACAACGTGATCTGGTTCGTGCCGGCGTTGAAACTGAAGCCGTTCGTGTTGGTCGGATCGTAGGGAATCGTGCGGGTGGTCCCCGTGCCCGTGTCGAACGCCGTCACCACGATCGATTGCGGCCCGCCGCTGCCGAGGCCGTAGACGGCCGGCGTGGTCGCGAGCGTGAAAGGGCCGCTCGCGCCGGTCGCGAAGGTCTGCGAGTTCGGCGTGATCGTGTCGCTCGTGTTGGTGCCGGAGACCGTTTTCGAAACGGACGTCGTGTTCGTCGTCCAGCCCGTCGGCGCGCCGCCCCGCAGCAGATAGTAGCCGTTGAAGTCGGCGTTCTGCGTGACGTAGTCGATGTCTTTGCGCAGCTGCTGGAACTCGACGTCCATGTCGCCGCGCTCGGCGTTCGAGTAGGTGCTGTTCGCCGACTGGGTGGCGAGCTCGCGCATGCGGTTCAGATCGTTGGCGATGCGGGACACGGCCGCATCCGCCACGTTCAGAAGCGAGTTGGCGTCTTGAATGTTGCGCGAGGCTTGCTGGCTGCCGCGCACCTGCGCCTGCATGGTATCCGCAATCCAGAGCCCGGCCGGATCATCGGAGGCCTGGTTGATGCGCGATCCGCTGCTCGCCCGTTGCTGCCACTTCATCTCGTCCTGGAGATGCCGGTTGAGAAAAGTAGTGGCCACCTGCGCGTTCAAGACCTGGTTTTGAATGCTCAAAGCCATGGTGGAACCTTTCGGGCTTCCCTGCCCTGTTATCGATTTTCGGCAAATCGATAAGCAGGCTTGAGCGGGTCAAACCTCGAAGATCAGGTCATATGTCGTTCTCGACCTAGAGGCGACCCTCACGTGCCTGGGCCAAGAAGGCTTGCTGAGACAGCACACGAGCACCGTTTTCGACCAGGGCGTTCCAGAGGGCCGTGGCCTCGCCGCCGGTGAAATCGCGATCGGCGATCGCCTGATCCGCGAGCAAAAAAATCGCCCGCTCCGACGCCTGTTCGAGCAACACGCGCAAATTCGCCACGTTGCCGCTGCCGAACGCCACGTTGCCGACCACCACCGCCTGCGCGGCACGCAACTGCTCGCCGAGCAGCGCAAGGCTGGCATCCGAGGCCGGAGAGAAAGGCGCCTCAGTGATCGCAGGCATGCCCAGTCGCGCGGCGAGCACCTGATCCGAATCCAGCATGTTGATCACGCCCACGCCGACTTCGTAGCCCATGCGGTAGAGCTCGGGCAGCAGGCGATCGCCCGCGCCGCCGCCGACAAGCGCATGAAGCCTTGCCCGCGGTTGGCCGCGCAAACGGCCGCTGCCCGCCAGCAGGCCCGTGCCGCGTCGCAGCAGCGGCAGAATGTACGGGCGCCCGGTCTGCGCGTGGCGACGGACCTCGACCTGTAGCCCGAAGGCCGCCTCGACCAGCTCGGGCACGATGACAGTCTCGGGGGGACCGTCGGCCAGCAGCAAGCCTTCTTTGACGACCAGCAGGCGATCGCAGAACTGCGCTGCCATGTTGAGATCGTGCAGCACGGCGACCACGGTCACGCCGCGCTCCTGAATGCTGCGCCCGACCAATCGGAAGAAATCCAGCTGGTGGCTGATGTCCAGGTGCGAGGTCGGCTCGTCGAAGAGCAGCAGCGGGGCGCCCTGGGCAATCGCCCGCGCCAGATACACGCGCTGGCGCTGACCGCCCGAAAGCGTCTCCATCGTTCGCTCGCGCAGCTCGTCGAGGCCGCACAGCACGATCGCCTCGGCCACGGCCCGGCGATCTTCCATCGAGGCGAAGCCCCAGCCGCGCTGATGCGGAAAGCGTCCCAGACCCACGATCTCGTGCACGCGCCAGCCGGCGTCCGGCGGCAGCTCCTGCGGCACGAAGGCCGCCTTGAGCGCGAGGGCACGCGCGTCGTAGCGCTCGAGGGGCGTCCCGAAGAGCGTCAGCTGTCCGGCGTGCGGCGGCAGCAAACGCGCCACGGTCTTGAGCAGCGTGGACTTGCCGGTGCCGTTGGGCCCCAGAATGCCCACGAACTCGCCGGGGGCGATCGCGAAGTCCAGCTGTTCCAGCACGGGCGCGGCGTAGCCGCACGCGAGGCCGCGCGCCTCGAGCACCGCCGTCATGCGCGCCGCCTCAACATGTAGAGAAAGAAGGGCGCTCCGAGCATCGCCGTGAGCACGCCCACCGGAATTTCCTGCGGCGCCCAGAGCACGCGCGCCGCCAGGTCCGCGAGCGTGAGCAGCGCCGCGCCCAGCAGCGCCGCCACCGGCAGCACGCGCCGCAGATCCGGCCCGACGATGAGCCGCGCCACGTGCGGCACCACCAATCCCACGAAGCC
>DATNPP010000684.1:0-1598 GCA_036703175.1 Oscillatoriaceae cyanobacterium | reverse complement strand
CCTCCCCCTCGCCAGGGGGAGGGGGCGTTACAGGCTGAAGCCGAGTTCGACGCCGCCGGAAACGGGGAGGCTCGCGCCCGTGATGTTGCCGGCCAGATCGGACGCCAGGAACGCGATCGCATGCGCCACGTCCCGTGGCGTCGAGAGCTTGCGCGTGGCCGTCTTGAGCTCGATCCACTTGCGCGCCTTGTCCTTGACGACAGCCTCCGTGCGCTCCGTCGGCACGAGCCCCGGATGCACCACGTTGACCGTCACCCCGTGGCGCGAGACCTCGAGGGCCAGCGAGCGTGAGAAACCCTCCAGGCTCGCCTTGAGCGTCGCGTAGGGCACCTGCTTGGCGCCGCCGATCACCCCGGCGAGCGAGCCCACGTTCACCACGCGGCCCCAGCCACGCTCGGTCATGCCGGGCAACACCCGCCGCGTGACGTTCGCGAGCCCGCCGAGGTTCTGCTCGAAAACCCAGCCCCAGCGATCCGCCGGCACCTCGACGAAGTCCTGGTAAGCCTCCAGGTTCACGTTCGCGTTGTTGATCAAAATCTCCACCGGAAGCCCGCCGGCCTCGAGCGCTTCGATGGCCGCCGCGACCGCCGTCGCGTCCGTGATGTCGAGCGGCAACGGCGTGGCGGCGCCGCCGGCCGCGGCGATCGCCTCCGCCACGCGGTACAACTCGTCCGCCGTGCGCGAGACGAGCACGACGTGAGCGCCCTCGGCGGCCAGCACCTCGGCGATCGCCCGCCCGATGCCGCGCCCGGCGCCCGTCACCAGGGCCGTGCGGCCCGCGATGCCTAGATCCATGTCGCGCCCCCCGGCACGCGGTACACCGCGGCGCCCGCCGTGTAGCCGCCGCCGACGGCCATCAGCAGGGCCGTCTGGCCGGGCTTCAAGCGCCCTTCGCGCACGGCCTCGTGCAGGCTGATGGGCACGGTCGCGGCCGTGCAGTTGCCGATGCGATCGATCGTCACCACCACGCGCTCCATGGGCACGCCGAGGGCGCGCATGCCGGCCTCGATGATGCCCTTGTTCGCCTGATGCGGCACCACCAGGTCGATGTCCGCCAGTTCCAGCCCCGCCCGCTCCAGCGCGAGCCGGGCGATCGCTTCCATGCCGGTGACCGCCTGCTCGAAGATGCCGCGCCCATCCAGCATGCGGATTGCATGCTCGCCGGCCGCGAGCGTCTCGGCCGAAGCGGGCCGACGCGCGCCCCCGGCCGGCACGTAGACCTTCTCGGCCCCGCTGCCGTCGGATTGCAGCACACAGCTCAAAAATCCCTCGCCCGGCTCGGCGGGCACGAGCAGCACGCCGCCCGCGCCGTCCGAAAAGAGCGGCGCGACGCGCGGATCGGCGGGGTCCACGAAGCGCGAGCGAATCTCGCTGCCGAGCACCATCACGGCGTCGTCGCCCGTCTGCACGCTGCGAATGCCGAGGTCCAGCGCCACCATAAAGCCCGCACAGGCCGACACGACGTCGAAGGCCGGACAGGCCATCCCCAGACGATGCTGCACCACGCACGCCGTCGCGGGCGTGGGCCAGTCTCCCGAGACGGTCGCGAGAATCAAGCGCGAGACGGCTTCCGGGCTCAAATGCGCCCGTTCGAGCAC
>DATNPP010000682.1:0-3132 GCA_036703175.1 Oscillatoriaceae cyanobacterium | reverse complement strand
TAAGGGCTTGCTAAGCTTGGGGTAAGTTCCGAATCTGGCGGCGGCCTCTTGATGAAGATCACATTGGAATATCGGGTGCAGTCACACCTTCTCCTGACGGAATGCCGTACGCTGTGACGTGCCGGCCGGACGAATCGTTCGAGTCCCGACGAACCGATGTAGAGGAGGCTCGCCTTGCACCGTCGCATTCTCGCGATCTGCGCGATCGCCGCATTGTTGTCTGCTTGCGAAGACTTGCAGGGAGCATTTCTGGCAAGGCTGCCCTTCGCCCAGCAAGCGGGCCTGCTCCCCTCCCCGGTGCCCGCCGGGATTCCCGAAGATTCTCCGCTTGCTGGTGCGGACGGCCAGAGCGTCGAGCCCTTCGAGGGCATACATGGTCAGGTGTGCGTCGTCGGCCAGGCGATCGACTTGCCTTCGGGCACCAGAGACGCCCCGTACCAGTGGCGACTCGTTGATCGTGACGCGAAGCATGCCGACCTGCACGGAAATCGCCTGGTGCCGCGTGTGCCGGGTGGGTTGGCGCTCGCCGTGACCTCACATGGCCAGACGGCCTACGTCTTCGACGCGGTCAAGTCCTCGGCGGATCTCGTCCGGCCTTTCAAGAGCCCCTACCGCGTACCGCCCAAGCCGCGTTTTCCGCAGCCGGTGGTCGCGAGCGATGAGACCACCTGGTCCAAGCTCTGGTCGACGGTCTACGGCGAGTTCGACACGCGCGTCGGCAATTTTCCGCCGCCGGTGCCGCCCTATCCGCTGGTGGACTTTCCGTCGCGCTCGGTGCTGCTGACGAACGTGGACGTCGAAACCTTCCAGCCGCCGATGCCGGTAGTCACCTCGGTTGACGGCAGTGTCGTGCACATTGCCGTGCCGGATGCGCGCCTTCCCGGCGAGCGGGATCCGTACGCGCCTGCCGGCGGCACTCCGCAACAGGATCTGACCGGCATGCGTGGGCCCACGACGTGCGCCTTCGATTTGCCCGCCTTGCCGGCCAACGTCCAGGTGGTCATCGAACCCTTCCCGGAAGCGGCCTTGGTGCCGGTCGGGGCCCCGACGCCCGCCCCGGCCACGCCCATTCCACCGAGCACGGCGCCGATTGTCGTGCCGTCCGGGGGGCCGTACGTGACACCGGTTCCGCTGCCTCCGGATCCGAATTCGCCGCCGCCCCAGTATCCGCCGCGTGGTATGGAGGGCTTTTCGAATATCGGCACGACCTATTTCCAGGCCTGGGTGCCCAACATGGCTTTCGCCTTCGACAGCAAGCCGGGCGCGCCCGGCCAGGTCTCCGGCGAAGTCTGGAGTGACGGGCATCCCGGATTGTCGTTCCTGGTCAGCTGGGAGCCGCCCCAAGGAACGCTCGCGGACGCGGCTCAGGCTCTAGCGTCTCAGGCCTCTTCGACGGCGCAGCCGGACACCTGGGGGAACCTGTCGGCCTACACCATTCGGCGCGACGGCACCATTCAAGGCCGCTCGGCGACGGGCTACTATCGCCTTGCCGACCATATGGGCATGCGCTTCACCCTGTCGATCACCGCGTATCGGGACGTGTCCAATTACGACACGCTCGCCAAGCAAGGCGAGTTGATCGCCCAGGGCTGGAGCTGGAAGTAAAGCCGCCCGCGCCGAGGGTCGCCTTGTTCGACGCTCGGCGTGTTGGTGCGATTCGCACATGGTCAAAACCGCCTGACTGTGCTAGACTGGTCCCGGTTATATCTAATCGATATAGCCATGCGTCAAAGGCGACGCGGGCCCGTATCGGGCCCGCCAGTTAGGAGTCATCCATGGCGGTCGAAAGAGAGCAGAACCCCGTCGACGTGGTGTTCGTGGGCGCCGGTCCGGCGAGCCTGGCGGGCGCGATTCATCTGTCGCGACTGGTGAAGGGCCACAACGAGAAGGTCAAGAAGGGCGAGGCGCAAAAGGCGCTCGAAGAGCCCATGATCGTCGTGCTCGAGAAGAGCGCCGAGGTGGGCTACCACGGATTTTCCGGCGCGGTCATGAATCCGCGCGGCCTCAAGAAGCTGTATCCGGACTTCGAGGCCGCCGGCGTGCCGATCGAGAGCCCCGTGACGGACGATTGGGTCTGGTTTTTGACCAAGAACGGCAAGATGCCCGTTCCCACGCCGCCGCCCGGCATGATCAATCCGTTCGACAATCATGGCAACGTGATCATCAGCCTGCAGAAGCTGGTCGCCTGGATGGCGCAAAAGGCGGAAGAGGAAGGCGTGACGGTCGCCGCCGGCTTCCCGGCCGCCGAGCTGCTGTATGACGAGCAGGATCGCGTGATGGGCGTGCGCACGACCGACAAGGGCATCGACCACCACGGGCAGCCACGCCCCAACTTCGAGCCCGGCATGGACTTCCTCGCGAAGGTCACGGTGCTCGGCGAGGGCACGCGCGGCACGCTCACGAAGACGCTGATTCAAAAGAAGAAGCTCGACGAGGGCCGCAATCCGCAAGTGTGGACCGTCGGCGTGAAAGAGCTCTGGCGCGTGCAGCCCGAGAAGCACAAGAAGGGCCGCGTCATTCACACGATGAACTTCCCGCTCAAGGCCGAGCACTTCGGCGGCGGCTTCATCTACCACCTGGACAACAACATGGTCTGCGTGGGGTTGGTGTCCGGATTGGATTACCACGATCCGGCCTTCGATCCGCACCTCGCGCTGCAGCAGTACAAGACGCATCCGGCGATCGCCGAGCTGCTCGAGGGCGGCGAGATGGTCCGCTACGGCGCGAAGACGATTCCCGAGGGCGGCTACTGGGCGATTCCCAAGCTGTACACCGA
Organism: Oscillatoriaceae cyanobacterium; assembly: GCA_036703175.1. GTDB lineage: Bacteria > Cyanobacteriota > Sericytochromatia > S15B-MN24 > JAQBPE01 > DATNPP01. The sequence continues at coordinate 356 of DATNPP010000682.1, read as the reverse complement.
CGGCGCGCTGCTGGTCGGCGATTCGGGCGGATTGCTCAACGCCATGAAGCTCAAGGGCATCCACCTGGCGATCGAGTCCGGCATGGAGGCCGCCGAGGCCATCTTCAAGGCCATGCTGGCGGACGACTACACGGAAAAGACGCTCGCCCAGTACGGCGAGCGCGTGATGGACAAGAACGGCGACATCGGGCGCGACCTCTACGAGGCGCGCAACTTCCACCAGGCCTTCGAGGGCGGCCTCTGGAAGGCGATGGGCCTGCATGTGCCCCTCATGCTCGCGACCAAGGGCCGCGGCCTCAAGGAGCGCTATACGGCGCATCCCGGCCACGCGCGCATGAAGAAGATCCGCGAGTACT
>DATNPP010000172.1:0-4486 GCA_036703175.1 Oscillatoriaceae cyanobacterium | reverse complement strand
CCGTTGACGTGCGCCAGCGGGTGGCTTCTGGGCACCATCGCCGGATGCACGCGGACCTGCAGCACGTCCTGTTGCCGCGTGGCGACGCCGAGCAACTTGATCACGTAGCCGAGCTCGCGCGCGTAGGCGATGTCCGCCGCCGTGACGTGCGTGATGCCCTCGCGGTAGACGTCCTCGATGCGCACGCGATGCGTGAAGAAGGTCGAGGCCAGAATCGCGATCTTGTAGGCCGCGTCGAAGCCCTCGACGTCGGCCGCGGGATCGGCCTCGGCGTAGCCGAGCTGCTGGGCCTCGGCCAGCGCGTCCGCAAAAGTCCAGCCGTGCTGGGTCATGGCCGTGAGAATGAAGTTCGTGGTGCCGTTGATGATGCCCGCGATGCGCTGCACGCGGTTGGCCGCGAGGCTGGCCTTGAGCGGCATGATGATCGGAATGCCGCCGCCGACCGCGCCCTCGATGTAGACCGCCACGCCCTTCTCGCGCGCCGCGCCGAAGATCTCCTCGCCGTGCCGCGCGATGACCTCTTTGTTGGCCGTCACGACGTGCTTGCCGCGGGCGATCGCCCCCAGAATCAAGCTCCGCGCGGGCTCGACGCCGCCCAGCACCTCGACGACGATCTGAATCGTGGGATCGTCGAGCACCGATTGGGCGTCTTGCGAGAAGTAGGCCGGATCGAGCCCGCGATCGCGTCCGGAATCGCGCACGACGATGCGCTTGAGCGCAAGCGGGCGGCCGAGCCGGTGCGCGTAGTCGTCGGCGTGCGACAGCAGCAACTGCGCCACGCCGGCGCCCACCGTGCCGCAGCCGAGCAATCCGACGCCCACGGGCGTGGCCGCCACGCCGGCGTCGGAGGGGAGAACTGAGTGCGTGTGGGTCATACGGGCCTCTCCAAATCCTTGGATGCCCATCATACCCGCTTCGCGGCTCGGGGTTTCAAAACCCGGCTAGGAGGCCCGGCCCGCGTCCGTCAGATGCGGTTGCAGGAACTGCAGCGCGTCCATGTCGATGTCCAGCGCGTTGCAGGTCCGGCAAATGAAGTTGTAGTAGCCCGCGAGCACCGTCAGCTCCACCAGCTCCTCGTCGTTGAAGATCCGGCGCGCGTCGGCGAAGGTCTCCTCGTCGACCGCGTTCTCGGTGATCTGGCCCGCGTAGCGAATGGCGATCTTCTCGGCCTCGCTGAAGCTCGAGGTGTCCAGCGGCAGACGGCGATCGTCGATCACGTCGTTCATGATCGCGCGCGAGAGCGCGTGCTTGTGCGCCAGGTAGACGTAGTCGCAGTTGTTCATGCGGCCGATCTGCAGGATCACCCACTCCTTCAGCCGGCGATCGAGCACGCCGCCCTCGAGCATGACGCGCGAGAACTCGATCAGCGGCCGCAGCAGCTCGGGATGATGCGCCATGGTCTTGAAGAAGTTGTTCGGCTCGATCATGAGGTCCTTGCGGAGCAGATCGTAGAGCGAGCGCACCTCACGGTTGGCATCGCGAGGCTCGAGAGGAGACATTCTGGCCATAACGGACCTACCTTCCTGACGACACGGGTACGAGCGGGAGACAGACTCTGAAACGCGCCCCCTGGCCGACGTCGCTGTCGACCAGAATCTGGCCGTGCATCGCCTCGACCAGGCCCTTGACGATCGCCAGGCCGAGGCCGGTGCCGCCGAAGTTGCGCGTGCGGGTGTTGTCCACTTGATAGAAACGGTCGAAAATGCGCTGCTGCGCCTGTTTGGGAATGCCGATGCCGGTGTCCGTAATCTCGGTGCAGAACTGCCCGTCGGAGAGCGTGACCCGCAGCCCGATGCGGCCGCCTTCGGGCGTGAACTTGTTGGCATTGGACAGCAGATTGCGCAGCACCTGGTGCAGACGCTCGGGATCCGCGTAGACCAGCGGCAACGCCTCGGGCAGCTGCACGTCGAGCTGCTGGTGCTTGGACTCGATCAGCGGCAGGAACTCGGCGCGCAAGCGCTCCACCAGGGCGACGTAGTCGATCGCCTCGGGGCTGATGCGCAGCTGGCCGCGCTCCATCTTGGATTGATCCAGCAAATCGTCCACGAGATGGATCAAGCGCTCGGCGCCGGTGAGAATCTTGCTCACGGCCCCCTGGGCCTGATCGGAGAGGTCGCCGTAGGCGCCGTCGGCCAACAGCGAGCCGAAGCCCGTGATGAAGTTGATCGGCGTGCGCAGCTCGTGGCTGATCGTGTCCAAAAAGGCGCTCTTCATCTGGTCGAGCTGCTTGAGCTCCTCGACCATGCCGACCAGCTCGGTGTTGGCCTCGCGCAGCTGCGCGGTGCGCTCGGTGACCTGGCGCTCGAGCAGCGCGTGGGATTCCTCCAGCTTGAAGTGCAGGCTCACGAGCTCCTGGTGCTGGGCCTCCATCGACCGAATCATGCGGGCGTTCGCCACGGCGATCGAGAGCTGGCTGAGCACCACCGACAAAAAGGTGGCCTCTTGCTGGGACCACTGGCGCACTTCCGAGCACTGGTGGACGCACAGCACGCCGAGCACCTTGCCCTGATACTGCAGACGGCCGGCCATCGCGCTCTTGACCCGCATGGCCTCGAAGACCATGCGCGGGCCCGCGGGCAGCTTGGGATTGCCCAGCGGATCGACGACGGCCAGCGGCGGCGGGGTGGCGACGAGGTCCATCATCACCTCGTCCTCGTGCTCCGAAGGCAACTCGGCACCGCGCGTGGCGGGCACGTCGCCTCCCGAGACGTACTCGTAGCCGATCGTGCCGAAGGCCTTGCGGCGCGGATCCTTGAGCGCCAGGTGCACGCGGTCGGCGCGAAGAATACGGCCCATCTCGTCGCAGATGCCCTGCAGCAGCTCGTCCAGGTCGGTCGTCGAGCAGATGCGTTCGTTGATCTCTTGCAGCGCCGAGATCAAATTGACCTCGACCGGCAGCGGCTCCATGGCGATGAGCGGCTTGTAGACGACCGGCTCGCGCGCGAAGCGATCTCGCGCCGTGGTTCGTGTTTTCATGCTACAGCCCTCCCGCGGGTGCCGCCGTGGCCCTCAAAGGCCACGCTCCTCGATGCGCTTGAGCGATTCGAACCGGCCGGCCATCGAGGGCTCGAGGTTCGGATCGATCGCGATGTCCACCACCGCGGGGCGGCCACACGCCAGCGCCCGGGCAATCGCGGACTCGACCTCGTCCGGATCTTCTACCCGTATGCCGACGGCTCCGAGCCCCTCCGCCACACGGGCGCAATCTATCGGGCTCAGGCGCGTGCCCACCACCGCTTTGCCATAATAATGTTCCGATCCTTGGTATACCATATTCAAGCGAGCGTCATTGAGGACCACCCAGACCACGGGCTGCCCATACTGCACGGCGGTGGCGATTTCCATGCCCGCCATCTGAAAGCAGCCGTCGCCCACGAGCGAGACGACACGCCGATGCGGCGCTGCGAACTGGGCGCCGATGGCCGCGGCCAAGCCCCAGCCCATCGCGGCCAGATGCACGCTCGCGAAATACGTGCCCGAACGGTGCACGGGGAAGTAGCGCACGCTCCAGGGAATCGCGTTGCCGGTGTCGACGAAGAGCATGTCGTCCGGCCCGAGGGCCGCACGCAGCGCGCTGACCACCCGGCGCGGCGAGATGCGGCCGGGCGCGTCGGCGATCGCCGCCTCGTCGTAGCGCGGCACGCGCACCTTGAAGGCCTCGAGCACGGCGTTGGGCGCGCGCTGGCTCACGAGCGGCAGCAGCCCGTCGAGGAAGGCCTCGGCGTCCGCCACCACGCCGAGCGCCGTCTCGTAGTGGCGACCAATCGCCTGCGGATCCAGCGTGCAGTGGATCAGCGCGACCTCGCCCGCCAGCGCCTCGTGGTAGACGTTGGTCGAAATTTCACGCAGGCTCGTGCCCACCGCCAGCACCACCGCAGGCCGGAACTGGCGCATGTACTGCTCGGCCCAATTGCTCGCGGAAAATCCCTGCGCGCCGAGCGCCAGCGGATGATCCTCGTCGATCGCCGTCCGCCCGTGCACCGTCGTCACGACCGGAATCTGCAGCCGCTCGGCCAGGGCCAGCAAGGCGCCCCGGGCCTCGAGCGCCCCATGGCCGGCGAGAATCAGGGCGTCCGGATGCGCCTCGAGGAGCGCCGCGGCCTCGGCGAGGGCGAGGCCGTCCGGCTGCGTCGCGCGGCGCAGCGGCGCAAAGGGCCCGATCGGGCGCACCGGCGCCTCGAGGAGGTCCGCCGGCAGGCTCAGATTGACGGGGCCGCCCGCCTCGAGGGCGGTGAGCGCCAGACGCAGCGTGGGCGCGAGCTGGGCCGCATGGCTCAATTGCGCGTTGTAGCGCGTGATCGGGCCGAAAATCGTCGGCGTGACGCCCGTGTGGTCGTCGCCCAGCTCCTGAAAGGTGCCGCGGCTGCCAAACTGGCGCGGCGGGGCGCCCGTGAGGCACAGCACGGGAATGCCGTCGGCGAAGGCGTTCGCGACGCCCGTGATCAGATTGGCCGCCCCGGGGCCGGCCGTCGCGACGACGGCCGCC
>DATNPP010000669.1:0-1862 GCA_036703175.1 Oscillatoriaceae cyanobacterium | reverse complement strand
AGCAGACTTGGGGCGAGGGTGAAGGTGGCGCTTTGAACCTTGTTGCGCGAAGTGGCGAAGACGTTGTCGTCGTACCCGATGCTCGCCTCGATCGCCGGATAGAGAGTGAAGCTGCCGATCGGCAGGCCGGACGGATCCAATCCCGGGCGTGGCCGCGTGCGCACGAGATTGGCGGCCTCGAACGTATCCCCCCAGGCACTGAGCGGACCCACTGTGACGACGGGCGGCGTCTCAACACTGGCGAGCGGCTGGTCGCCGGGTGCGGAAGGATCGGGCAGCGAGCCACCGCCAGGTGCCGGACCCGGCTGATCTATTGGGGGTGGTGCCGCCGTTTGATCGGGCTCGGCGGGCTGGGTGGGATCCTGCGCCTGGACGAGCGGCGGAGCGCCGGCGGTCGTTTCCTGAGCCAATGCGCTGCTTGGATGGGTGAGCGATGCGCCCGACAGGAGGGCGAACGTCAAGGCAAATTTCTGCATTACCCCTCCCTCGGTATCGGTTCCGCGCCGGCCGGATGCCCGAGGCGGCGAGGGCGACATGCGCCTCGCCACCTCGACAGCAGCCACGCCGTCCTGTCCTGCAGAAACCGGGCGCTCAGGTCACGGCGTGAAGCGGGCCGGCCCTTCGCCCTCCGACAGGGCCGGTCGGGCGCACTTCCTGCGCCGACGCGCCGATCCTCTGGTTGATTGCCCAGATCGCGGCTTGCGTTCGATTGGAGAGCTGCAGCTTCCGCAGGATCGATTTGACGTGAACCTTGACCGTGGGTTCGGCGATGTTGAGCCGGCGCGAGATCATCTTGTTGGCATCCCCGTCGACTAGGCACTGAAGTATGCCGACTTCACGCTCTGAAAGATTAGCCAACGCGGCCGTGTTCTCGATCGGTTGCGCCGCCGGCACGGGCGAGGCGCTCAACATTGCCTCGAAATGCTTTACAGGCAGGATCTTCTCGTTCGCGACGACAAGGGCGAGTTTCCAGATCAGCGCCGAATAACCCATCTTGCGGGTCAAGAAGCCGTTTATTCCGCCCTCGAAGCCCTCACGCACGCTCTGTATCGTGAAATCCGGGCACATCAGCACGATCTTCGAAAGACTGACCTGCGCCCTCACCCGGAAGCAGGTTTCCAGCCCTTCCCGCTCCTGATCGGTCTCAACCAGGAAAATATAATTCTCCTGGTCAACGAGGTCATTGTCGACACTGCTAGCGCAACTGGATTCGATCCCCTCTTCGGAGATAATCCGCTTGATCCCCTCGCGAGCAAGCTCGTTCTCGCTTAGGATTTTGACGTGGGCGATGCTGTTCATATCCGGCCTCTCACGTCCCAGGGAAAGATGCGATGCCTAAACTCCGTCCACAATCCAGACAGCAACTGCCGCCGCAAGCCTGGCGTACCGACCCTTATGTTGTACAAACCCGCCCCGACTCGGCGAACCCAATGATGCTCGCAAACATTATACCGCAGTGCAAGGTGGAAGCGTGCATTTGTAGGGGGATATCCCGGATGATAATGACGGATGACAATGACGGTCGACGCTCGACGGGCGGATTTTTGGAAGGAGCCGAGCGGAACACTGCCTCCCTTGCGAGATCGGTATCGATGATGACGAGAAATTGGGAGTCGGCCGAACAAGAGGTGCGGAAATTCGGTTTTCTTTTGGATATACTTCTTGCATTTTGTGCAAGCGGAACGGCCTTCACGAGCCGGAAAACGGTCGGCAATGCGTGCTTATCCGGTGATCCTGGTGGCGCGAGGGCGCGAATGGCATGAGCGAGCGCAGCAACGAGCGGATCGTCGTCGTCGTGGCCAGCCTGGACCGCGCGGACGAGCTCTCGCGCTGGGTGGAGCATGTCGGCCGGCAAACGATCC
>DATNPP010000665.1:0-5860 GCA_036703175.1 Oscillatoriaceae cyanobacterium | reverse complement strand
CCCGCGGGCATTCCCACGGGCGATAACCAGCCGCAACTCGCCGGCGCGCAGGTGATCATCTCGGTGGAAAACGCGACGCTGGTCAATGAGGAGCAGTATCCGTCGCCGATTCACCTTTTCGAGGCCACGGTGCCTCAGGGCGCCGCGATGGACCAGAGCTACGCGCTGACGAACATGGCGGCCAAGGACATTCCCTCGGGCTCGGTCACGATTCAGTAGAGGATTCTCATGAAGCTCACCTTGCGTCGTCTTTTCGTGATGCTGGCCCCTGTCGGGCTGATCGGCTGCAGCGCCATGAGCGTCCCGGTCGGCACCAGCGCCGTCGCGACGGCGAACGCCAGTTTCGTGCAGCCCATTCCCGGCCTCACGGCGGAGCAGGTCGCCCAGTTCAATCGCGGACGGCAGCTCTTCGAGCACCGCTTCGCGCCCTCCGAAGGCCTCGGGCCGCTCTACAACCAGGTCAGTTGCGCGACGTGCCATGGCAGCTTTCCGGACACGGGCAGCGGCTCGATCGACACCAACATGCTCGTGGGCGGGTTCAGCAAGGGCGAGGTGACCAGCCTCGTCGAGGCCGGCGGGCCGGCGGTGCGGTTGCATGCGATCGACGGCGTGCCGCTGGAGGGCATTCCGATGGACGCCAAGTTCATCTCGCAGCGCATCTCGCCGCCGACGTTCGGCCTGGGGCTCATCGAAGCGATTCCTTCGGACGACATCGCCGCGCGGCTCGCCGACGACGCCACCCGCGACGCGCTGGGCATCCATGGGCAGGCCAACTGGGAGTTCGGCGAGGTCGGTCGCTTCGGCTGGAAGGCGAACAAGGGCGATTTGACGGAGATGGTGCAGAACGCCTGCGAGTTCGAGATGGGCCTGTCGAGCCCTGCGCGGCCGCGCGAGGACTTCCCGGACGTTCCGCCGCAGGTGCTGGCCTCGCCGGCGAACCTGAACGATGCGGCGCATCCTTTCGTCAAGGCCTTCTTCGATGCGAAGGCTTCACTCGGAATTCCGCAGGCGCAGACCGATTTGTCGCAGCAGCAGGTGGACGACCTGGTGTCGTTCCCGCGCTTTCAGGCGCCGCCCTCGCCGCTGCCGCTGACGAACCAGGCGCAGCTGGGGCAGCACCTCTTCACCAGCGTGCACTGCGCCGCGTGCCACGTGCCGTCCATGAAGACGGGGCCCAACAACCTCGGCGTTCCGAGCGGCCTGGATGTGCCGGCGTACTCGGACCTGCTGATTCACGACATGGGGCCCGGCGACTCCGACGGCTTGATCATGAACGTGGCGACCGGCCAGCAGTGGCGGACGGCGCCGCTGTGGGGCTTGCGCTATCGCACGGAGTACATGCACGACGGGCGCGCCGGCACGCTGGATCAAGCGATTCAGGACCACGGCGGCGAGGCGGCCAAGGTGGTCGACGCCTACAACGCCCTGAGTCCGGATCAACGCGCCGCCATCATCGCGTTCCTGAAGTCGCTCTAGCCCGGCGGACGCTTCAAGCGAGGCATTTTGGGGAACAAAATTATGGCGAGCATGCGCTGGTCATGAGCATCCGACGGGACTCGGCGCGCTCGGCCGCGAGGAGTTGGCAATGCGTGTGTACCGGCTGATCGTCCTGGGCGCCTTGTGCGGCACTCTGTGCTTGAGTTGCGTGTCCTCGCCGAGCAGCGCGCCGCCGAGCACGGTCACGCGCCATGGCACGACCACGACAGGCACAGGGGACACCGGCGCCACGGCGAGCCCGTCGTCGGACGAAAGCCCCACGCCCACGGCGTCGCCCACCGGTGCTTCCGGCACTGCGACGCCGTCGCCCACGCCCACCGCCTCGTCCACGGCCGCGCCCTTCTTCGCCGAAGTCCTCGGCACGGACAGCAACCCGGCCGCCGGCGCGACGGTGCACGCGTACAACGTCGACGGCACCGCCGCCGGGCCGGACATGACCACCGACGCCAAGGGGCAATTCGCGCTGGACGCCTCGATCACGGCGCCGGTGACGCTCGAAGCCGTGTCCGGCAGTAACGCGGCTCTCCAGCTCGCGGTAGCGCCGACGACGAAGGGCCTGAAGTTGCAGCTTGCCGCGACCGGCCTCATCAGCGGCCATGTCAGCGTCAACGGCACGAGCGACCTCTCGGGCGTGACCGTGAAAGTGGACGGTACCCCGTTTAGCGCCGTCACGAGCCAGGCCGGGACCTTCACGATCAGCGACGTGCCCGCGGGCACCTACAATTTGACGGCGAGCAGCAGCACGCTCGGCGCGGGCAGCACGACCGGCGTCGCCGTCACCTCGGGCAACACCTCGGACGCCGGCGGCATCGCCCTGTCCAAAACAGCGCCCGTCGTGAGCGGGTTCAGCCCGGCCAACGGCGCCGTGGGCGCCCAGGTCACGATCACCGGCTCGGGCTTCGGCACCGACGCAAACGCCGTCAAGGTCAGCTTCGCCAGTACCACGGCCACGCCCACGTCCGTCACGAACACCACGATCAAGGTGAGCGTGCCGAGCAACGCGACGGACGGCAAGATTTCGGTCAGCGTCGGCAGCGGGTCGTCGGGCGTCAGCCAGGGCACCTTCCAGGTGCTGCTCGGCGTGCAGATCGAACCGCAGACCTCGACGCTGCAGATGGGCAGCCCGACCCAGTTCACGGCCGTCGGAACGGATGTGGACGGCACGACCAGCATCGACGATCCGATCGTGACCTGGAGCGCGACGGGCGGTGCGTTCACGGTGGACAATACCGGTACCGTGACGCCGAATGCCAGTGGTCATGTCGGCGACCAGGGCACGCTCACCATCACGAGCGGCAGCGTGACGAACTCGCTCACGCTCAGCCTCGTCAACGGCGTCACCGTGAGCACCTATGCGGGCGACGCCACCTCGGCGATCAAGGACGCCGTCGGCAAGGCCGCCGAGTTCGCCCGGCCCGTGGGGCTGGCGTATGCCAACGGCAAGCTGTTCGTCGCGGACGCCAACTACGGCGCCGGCAACGGCCCGGCGGGCGGTGACACCTATTCCGGTACGCAAGGGCATCTGATTCGGGCGATCGACCTCAACGACGCCACGGTCAGCACGGTCGCCGGCGCGGCCAGCGCGGCCACGAGCATCGGCAGCGTCGGCGCGAGCGCTTCCATTTCGCAAGGGCAAGCGGCTTTCAACATTCCCTACGCCGTGGCGGCGACGCTCGACGGCAAGACGCTCTTCGTCGCGGATCGCGACAACAACATGATCCGCAAGGTCGATCTCGTGGCCAACAAGATCACCAACTTCGCTTCCGCGTACCAGCCCGCCGGAGTGGCTGTCGACAGCCAGGGCAACGTCTACGTCGCCGAGTGGGGCACCACCGGTTATAACGCCCAGATGCCGGTCTACGACGGCGTCAACGGTCACGACGTGATTTGCTATGGGCCTTCCGGCTCGAAGCTGTGGAGCGTCGGCGGCGGTGCTGGGGACAACACGAGTCATTTCCAGCGTCCCACGGGGCTCGCGATCGACAACCAGGGCGACGTCTACGTCGCGGACATGGACAATCAGCGCATCTGTGAGATCAACACCCAGCATACGATGAGCGTGCTCGCGGGCGGCCAGATCGGCACCCTCGACGGCACTGGCACCGCGGCGCAGTTCAACGCGCCCGCGGGGCTGGCTTACGACACGACCAACAACGTGCTCTATGTGGCCGACTCGGACAACTTCGCGGTGCGCAGAGTGACCTTGCCCGCAGCCCAGGTCACCACCATTGCCGGAAACGGCTACGGCAACGCGGACGGCGCGGGCAGCGCGGCCAAGTTCGGCCAGCCCTTCGGCATCGCGGTCGACGGCTTCGACAATATTTTCGTGACCGACAAGTCCTTCGACACGATTCGCGAAATCAAGGGTGAGTAGGGCGCTCGCGGGCGCGCTCGAAGGCGACGGCGATCTCGTTTTGAGGCACCAGCGCCGCGAGTAGCCACACGAGCGCCATACCGAAGACCAGGTGCGCGCTGTAGTAGAGCTCGGGCACCTGGCGCAGCATGGCCGGATCGACGAAAGGCGTGAGCCAGAGCCCGAACCCCAGCCAGAGCAGCATGCCCACGACCATGCCGAGCCAGGTGGCATGGCCCCAGTGGTGAATCAGATGCGGGGCCCAGGTGAGCACCAGCGCCGTGTAGACGAGCGCCAGCAGCACCGAGACGATCAGGTGCGTGGCGAGCCCGACGAGCGTCGGCACCCACGCGAGGTCGTGGCCGGCGGGCCGCAGCGGCGGCCAGACGGCCGCTACCGTGTTCGCGTACCAGCAGAAGCCTTCACCGAGCCGCCAGTTGACGATCATCATCACGCCCGCGAAGGCGAGGCCGGCCAGCAGCCCGGCGAGGACCACCTGGCCCCAGACGGCGGGGGTGATTTTGCGCAATCGGGACATGGCCTCAGCATAGGGGCGCCCCGCGCGATCGCGAACAGACGGACGGTTAATGCAGCCCGCCGCGCAGCGCGTCTAAGATGAGCCAGCCGTTGAGCGCCGTGATCACGAGCGCGACGCCATACGCGGCCGCCACGAGCCAGGGCTTGTTGCTGAACTCGCCCATGCGGCGCCGATCCGAGGTGAACGCGATCAGCGGGAACATGGCGAAGGGCAGCTGCAGCGAGAGCACCACCTGGCTCAGAATCAGCATCGCGCCGCTCGAGCGCTCGCCGAAGAGGGCGATCACCAGCACGGCCGGGGCGATCGCGAGCAGCCGGGTCAGCAAGCGGCGTTGCCAGGCGGGCAATCGCATTCCGACGAAGCCCTCCATCACGATCTGCCCGGCGAGGGTGCCCGTGAGCGTGCTGTTTTGGCCCGAGGCCAGCAGCGCGACGGCGAAGACCGTGCTCGCGAGCGGCACGCCGAGCATCGGGGAAAGCAGGCGGAAGGCCTGCTGAATCTCGGCCACGTCGGTGCGACCGGCGTGATGGAAGGTGGCCGCGGCGAGGATCAGGATCGCGGCGTTGATCAGCAGCGCGAAGGTCAGCGCGACCGTGCTGTCGATCGTCGCGTAGCGCACCGCCTCGCGGCGTCCCGCCGGCGTGCGCTCGTAGTCGCGCGTCTGCACGATCGAGGAGTGTAGATAGAGATTGTGCGGCATCACGGTCGCGCCCAGAATGCCGATGGCGAGGTAGAGCGCGGCGGGATTTTGCACGATCGCCGCCGTCGGCAACAGCCCGCCCGCCACGGCGTGCCAGTCCGGGCCGGCCCAGGCGAGCTGCAGGCCGAAACAGGCGGCAATTGTCGCGATGAGCGCGATCACGATCGATTCGAGCCAGCGGAAGCCCTTGGCTTGCAGCGCCAGAATCAAAAAGACGTCCAGCGCCGTGAGCATGACGCCGACGAGCAGCGGCAATCCGAAGAGCAGTTGGAGGGCGATCGCCGAGCCGAGCACCTCGGCCAGATCGCATGCCACGATGCCGATCTCGGCAAGAATCCAGAGCCCGACGGCCACCGGGCGCGCGTAGGCCTCGCGACAGGCCTGGGCCAGGTCGCGTCCGGCGACGATGCCGAGCTTGGCGGCTAGGGCCTGCAACAGCACGGCCATCAAGCTGCTGATCAGCACGACGCTCAACAGCAAGTAAGCGAACCGGCTGCCGCCGGCGATGTCCGTGGCCCAGTTGCCGGGGTCCATGTAGCCGACCGCGACGATGTAGCCGGGGCCCAGGAACGACCAGAGTCGGCGCCACCAGGCGCCGCCGCGCGGCACCTTCACGCTGCGGAAGGCTTCGGGCAGCGAGTCTGAGAGCGAAGGTGTCGCGTTGGCGAACCGGGAGCTCATGGCCTCACCTCGTCCGGCGCCGGAGGCGTCTCCGTGCCGCGGACAAACACTCCTCATCATAAGGGGTTCTGGGGTGCAGTCAACCATTCGA